>CBEVQP010000001.1:0-28134 GCA_965552035.1 uncultured Thermoplasmata archaeon
TATCTTAAGGTCGCAATGATAGGAGTTATTATGCTCGTGATGTTGCCAGCAGTCCTTTATATTTCTACAATGATTCCTCAGATATATGATATAAGCATTGGGCTTGCGTTGTTAATCTCCCTCACATTAGCCTTTTGTTATATCTTAATATCGTCTTCGAATAAATGGTTTGTAAAGTGGCTCGTTGAAGGAGTTATAGTGATGGCCTTATCGTCAGCTCTTGGAATCTTTATTACCGCGGAAATACACCCTATTGGAGGAGTTATTGCATCTTTTATGCTTTCGTCTATGTTAGTAGTGTTTATTTTTAAGATAATATCGTTTAATGAGTTGCTAAGCCTTTTTAGAGGACTTATTCAAAAATAGAGTGAAAAGAAAAGGCCTCAGAATTGTTTGAATAAATCTTTTGACGCACCACAAACTGGACATTTTTCTGGAGGAGCGGGCCCTACGTGTGTGTGCCCACAAAGGGGACAGATCCAAATATATCCGTCAATTTCCCAATCCTTTTTAGCTTCTACACTCTTTTTAGCCTCTTCATAAAGCTTTGCGTGAATTTTCTCAGCCTCGTATGCCCACTTAAAGCTTCTTTCAGCATCGCTTTCTCCTTGGGCCTTTGCTATTTCAATGTAAACAGGGTACATTTCCTCTACTTCAAAGTTCTCGCCCATAATTGAAAGTTCGAGGTTTTTAAGAGTATCTCCAGGACCAAACGTGGCACCCGCCACGACTTTTAGATCTGTCTTTAGATCTTTGAGGATTTTATAATGATTGCTTGCATGGACATATTCTGCGTATGCTATTGCTCTAAAGAGTCTAGCTACATTTGGATATCCTTCCTTCTCAGCTATTTCTGCAAAGACAAGGTATCGCATATGGGCCATAGATTCTCCGCCAAAAGCAGAGACTAAGGCATCTTGGGTCATAGGTTTGGGAGACATAGGAACACCCCCATATACTTCTTGGGAAAATAATATTATTAAGGTTAGTAGACGAATTTGTTTAGCAATTTATCGCTCCAATACAACAAACTCGTATTCGCCCAATTCTTCTATCGTAATTATCGACTTGCCCTCTTTTACTGTTATAGGAACTTCTTTATTTCCTCTGAGAGGAAGATATGCCGACTTAACATCTCCCCTTACTATAATTTTCACGTTTCTTACTGGTATAACCTCTCTTGGAGGATGTACGCTCTCTGTAGTGCTATATGGTGGCAAAGGCTGTTTTACTCTGCCGACGCCGGCAGCAAGTATGCGCTGATTGTATGTGTGGTTTAGGAGGTGTACGATGAGTTTGTTATTCTTCTGATAAGCCTCAAAAGCTACGCTCTCTGGAGCATCGACAGTCACGTCAGGCTCTCCGCCTAGATAAATAGCAGAATTCTTTATTATCGTCTTGTACTCTGGCAAACCAGTTCTCCAATATAGGCGACCTAATTGTCCGGAGAAGTATAAGGCACGGCCATTATGGTATGTATTCTCGATAAGCCCTGGAATTGATGTCTGGCTTACCATAGGTGGTGGAGATCTGCCGAGAGTATACTCGTAGCCCCAGAGCCCTCCAGCTACGGCAACGTTAGCAAGGACATTGCCCTCGATAGGTCTAAGGATTAAATGCCATCCCAGTACGGGTGAAACGCGTTCATGAACGAACTCATAGCTCATGTCTCCCATTAATATTAAGTTCTCTGTTAGTCCGGAGAAAATAGGATGTTCGATGTTGTTTATTATTAAATAACTCCAGTTTTGCCTTAGAACTCCTACTAACTCTCCTCCTATAACCTCTTTTATCCCTATTTCGTACCTTCTTATACCATCCTCGAATCTTGTGGATGTAGAATATGTTGCGAGAATCTTTCCGCCGTTTTCAACAAACCTTTTGATGTTTTCAATTGCTTTGTCGGACATACACGCAGTATTTGCAAGAATAACAAGGCGATACTGATCTAATACTTTACCATTCTCTAAATCCCTATCGGAAATGAACTCTACGGGAATATGGGAATGTATAAGGGCATAGTAGAAACCGCGAACCTCGTCGACATAATGATTCGGATGCTCTCTTCCATAGAAATCTCTTGTGTTATTGGAAGCTACAATTGCGGCAAACTTTATACTCTCAGAGCCCTCCATGTATGGAGATATAGTTTCGTGCTCCTCAAAGACCTCTCGAACGGCATCTAGTCTAGCGGGGTTTTGGAAATAACCAGAGGAGAATACTAATATCCATGGAATTCCATTCGCGATAATAGCTTCTCTCAATCCTTGCTTTATTGCAAGCTTTGTTGTTGGGGATACTGTTCTGTACATGTGGAAATAGTTTCTTGATGCTGCTACTGGTTTATTGCCAAACATTGCTTTAGTAAGTTTAATCATTTCTGTAATAAATCCAGATGGCTGATGATCTGCTTCACTACATTCAGCAAAGACAACATCTACATAATCCCTGGCCATCTCTACGATTTTGTTTGTCCTTCCTGCCCATCCGCCGGGGTGGCTGTTATACATCAAAAGGACATTTTTGGACTTACTTCTAATTTTCTGAGAGATTTCCCGAATTCTATCTACTACTACCTTATATCTCCACTTCCAAAGTTCTCTCCATCTCACATCTGACCAATCAATCTCTCTAGGCATCTCATAACCGAACTCTTTTCTGAACCTCTCCTGACACCACTTACAATAACAAGCTTTCTCTATGTCTGGTTGATATCTGAAACTATCTAAGAATACACCATCGACGTTTAGAGAAAGTACCTCCTCAACCTCTTTGTGCACATACTCCATAAAGGGAGAGTTGATACACATTAAGGGCCATTCTGGCTCGTAAAATCTTCTTTCAAAAGGTATGTGCTCCAGAACTATGGGGTCTCCATCCTTTGTGACTTGAGCCCACTCAGTCTTCTTTTGATATAAATATTTGTTAGCTGTGTGTCCTATCATTACTATTACGTTAATGCCACATTTTTTGCCCTCCTCTACGGCCTCTTTTATGAGATCCCCTTTAACTTTGGGGTGTTTGGGCCCGACCTCACTATTCTCATAGTATGTTCTTCCCCAAGGATCTCTAGCAAAAATAACTAGCGTATTTGCTCTTAGGCTTTTAGCAAGTTGAATTAACAATTTTCCTGTAATGTTAGATGTGTATATTCCATATCTGTCTTCAATATTATACTGGAGCACTCTTAGCGGTTTTTCCCACCATTTTTGAGAACCCTTCATATTAATGCTCACCGGAAATCACGATCTATAATTCTAAATCTCAATTACTAGAAATAAATATTATTTTGGGTTACAAAAGATGATTAAATGTCACAATTTGTGGCAGATATTGAAAATTGCGTTCAGAGAGGCCATGGTTTGCCCGTACACATGTTGTCCGAATAATAATCGAAAACCTCTTCAAAGAACTAATGTGCGAAAAAGCGAAAACAGTCCTTAGTATTATCAGAGAAATTCTGATTTCATTGTTTCATTTTATAAAAATATATTAAACACTCAAATAAAATTTAGATACAAACACTCAGAGGGTTTAGTCATGAAAACACCAAGAATAGTCTTTGTTATCACCATATTAATGCTACTGAGCGTTATTTCGTCGTTTGTTTATGCCAGCAGCGAAGACACTGAGAGTTATGTAGCCATAGTGTTGTCAAAGCATGTTATCGACGAAGAACTATCCGAAATAGCCAATATTTTTGAGAGCAAGGGAGTACCAATTGGAATTGTAGTAAATAGGGTAGGGTCATATTCTAATTTTAATGATAATGTTGAGTTTCTAGCAGGATCCTATGGCAATGCTATTTTGCCACTTTTATATGATATGGGCCTTAAAGGACATGTAGAAAGACATATTGAATTATCTATCAAAGAAATTAGAGGATTGGATCAGGATCCCAGCGGGTTTTATGCTCCGTTGTTATCGTATAACGACGGTGTGTTAGACGCCTTAGAAAAGTTAGGGTTAAAGTATGCTATAATCCCAGAGATAAAAGAATTGCCCTCTGGGCACGTATATAGAGTAAAAGGTTTTAACATAACCTTAATTCCCGTGAGCAAAGATACTGAGAGCCTATTATATGATGTGGATCTAGATCGGCTTGAAAGAGTTCTTACCCAACAAATTCTTTTTGAAGTCTCAAATGGAGAAGTTTTGGTCATTAACATAAATCTAGATAAGTTTTTTGAGAAGTACGGTCAAAATGCATTTACTGCTTTAAACGAAGTTGCTGACGCAATAATAAACGTATCAAATTACGAACACGTGCATGTTACGAAACCATCCATAATTCTGGAAAACGTATCTCCAAAAGAAATCACGCTCGGTACTTTTAGAGCATACGATCTTACTACGATTAATGTTACTGAAATACTTTCGGAAAGCGACGTTCCTACGAGGGATACATCATTTCCTGAGCTGATTGGAGAAGGAAGTCTATACGATTTTATAAAAACAAGAGATCAAAAGGTATTTTTTGATTTGCTTAAGACTTTAAAGGACGATCCTATAACAGAGGAAGTTTTGCTAGCGGAAGATTATCAACTCATAGAGACCATTCAGAATACATATCCCCAGATAAAGGATCTTCTTTTGAAACATTATCAGAAAATAAACAAGACGCCCCCAGGGATATTGAAATCCATGGCCAGATTTAGTGGGGAACCACCTGATTATGAAGTGCCCGAAGCACTAGGAGATGCCCCTAACAATGTTGTTTTAGATGGCGATTTAAGCGAATGGAAGTCTTATTATCTCATAAAAATAAATGGTGGTGGAGCAGAGCTAATGATTTCTTACGATCTGGAAAAGAATGTTTACATTGGTCTGAAGAACCTCTCAAATGCGACAATAATCTTGGGATATCCCCTACTTTCCTTTGCAAAATTATTAGAAATACCATGGTTGTTTAACACTCCTTA
The DNA here is from genome assembly GCA_965552035.1 of uncultured Thermoplasmata archaeon. Lineage (GTDB taxonomy): Archaea > Thermoplasmatota > B47-G6 > B47-G6 > B47-G6 > B47-G6. Next base: position 4,923 of record CBEVQP010000001.1, read on the forward strand.
CGGAGTCGTTGATCCAAAGTTCCCGGGAATATACGAAATAGACATCTACAAGGATCATGCAGACTTTACAAGCGTGTATATGCCGCAAATTTCATATGAACTCCCAGTATATTCTTCTGACGACTCCATAGAGCTAATGATTCCTAGTTATTTGCTCAGGGATATACTTCCTCCAGAAAACTTTGTAAGAAAAATACATGTTTATCTTGTTTCTGAGAACGTTAGGCTTGAAGCCCCATCTTACTTTAAACTTGCAAATATAACTATGCCACCGCTTCCACAGTACTTCATGGGAGATCCTGCCGGGGATAGCTTTGGTCCGGGAACGTATTTATCAGACATAAAGACATCGTCTTTGGACCTTATTTTATTCTCTATTTATCCTACTATGGACTACGTGTTTTTCAACATAACATTTCTTGAACCATCAGAAGGAGACCTTATGCCTGTCGTGGACATTTACATAGACGTGTTGCGGAATTATGGTTCTAGAGAATCTTTGGAGGGCCCTAACGTAATATTTGCCTCTACATTTGATTGGGAGGTTTGTGTTAGAGCAGCACCAGATTCGAAGGCTGCTAAAACATTCTTATGGTCTTCTATGAACATTTTAGCTCGCGAAGACGTGTACGTGGAGGTAAAAGGATCCTCCTTGATAATCGTAGTTCCGTCAAAGTACATTCCACAGAAATATGATTCAATGAAAATTGCAGTTTTGGTAGGGATCTATGATCCAAATAATGAAAGCTCATGGAAGGTAATTGAGCCCTCTTTGGGAGCTCCAGAGGATGCATACGCTGCTGGGTTACAGCCTAATGTAGTAGATCTCCTAGCTCCTACCATTAACGATCAAAAAAGCATGTTAGGAAGCTATGATGTTTCAGAGAAAACTAAGTCTAAGGTTTATGGATATCTAGTGACCTCATATCCTAAGATAACTCCAACGAATACCGCTACGTCAACTCCTACTCCTACAGAGACACCTGAAGGAGGAATAGGAATATTGGAGCCCACGCTTTTGGTAATAGTTGGGATTGTTTTAGTCGTAGGTTTTATCCTTGGATTGAGGAAAGTTAAGGGTGGGCAGAAATGAAGTTCGAAGAGTTCACGGAGAACTCTAGAAAGATGTATGAAGAAAGCCGAAAGTATATACCCGGAGGTGTGAGCTATTCAATAAGGGATTTTTATCCATACCCATTTTATGCAAAAAAGGCAAAAGGTGCGTATGTTTTGGATTTAGACGGAAATAAGTATATTGACCTGTGGATGGAGCATGGAGCCGCTGTTTTAGGCCATAACGACAAAAGAATTATTGAGGCTGTCAAGGAACAGCTTGAGGAGGGAGTTCATTTTGGCTGGGCAAATGAGTGGGAAGTCAAGTGGGCGAAGGCAGTTTTAGAATGGTTTTGTATGGATAAAGTAAGGCCTACAAATAGCGGAACAGAAGCGAACATGTATGCAATAAGACTTGCAAGGGCATTTACGGGGAGGAAAAAGATCGTAAAGGTAGTAGGAGGCTGGCATGGAGGATATGACGCTTTAATGAAGGGAGTTCATTATCCACCAAATTCTAGGGAAAGCCTCGGACTCCTAGAGGAAATCTTAGAGTATACGCTGTTGATTCAATACAATAATCTTATGGATGCAAGAAAAATTATAAAGGAAGAAAAACCTGCTGCAGTGATTGTTGAGCCTGTTCTTGGAGCTGGAGGATGTATACCTGCAGAGAAAGAGTTCTTAGAAACCCTGCGTGAGTTATGTAATGAATACGGAGCATTATTAATATTTGACGAGGTTATAACGGGCTTTAGATTCTTTAGAGGAGCGACAAACTATTATGGGATAAAGCCCGACATTATAACCTGTGGAAAGGCTGTGGGAGGTCAATATTTTCCCGGTGCTGGCGCTATATGCGGAACTGAAGAGGTCATGGAGTTTTTGGATCATAGGAAGAGAAAGAAATTTGGTGAAAGAGTATTTCACGGCGGAACGTATGTAGGTAACGCGATCTCAATGCGTGCGGGTTATGAGTTAATCAAAATACTAAGAGACAATCATAAGGAGATTTATAGAAGACTAGAAGATCTTGGGAAGAAGCTTAAAGAAGGCCTTGAGGAGGTTTTTGTAAATCACAATATTAACGCTTTTACAACAGGCATAGGATCTATGGTTGGGTTACACTTTACAAAAGTAAGACCTAAAAATTACGAGGCCTCTGAGGAGACAAAGGACGTACAGCTGACAAAAGAGCTCTTTAACCATATGCTATCGGCTAAGGTTGCCTATTTGACCCCAGAGAAGGCACACTTTTTCTTATCCTATGCCCATAGTGACGAGGATATAGAATACGTTATTTATAAAGCTGAAGAATTTGCCAAAATGAAAGGGAGAGATTGAAATGTATGGCTGGAGGGCCCGGATTGGTTTGATTATACCATCATCAAACACAACTATGGAACCAGAATTTTGGAAAATGGCTCCCGAGGGAGTTTCTATTCATTCGGCTAGGATGCGGCTTATAGAAGTAACGCCAGAAGCACTTTCCGAAATGCATAAGGACTTAATGCACGCAGCACAACTTCTTAGTGACACAAATGTCGACATAATAGTTTTCGGATGCACTTCAGGGAGTTTCTTGGAAGGATTGGGGTTTGATAAACAAATTTCTGATGAGATAAAAGGTAACGTAGGGATAGAGGCCATTACGACGTCTACTGCAGTTATAGATGCGTTAAAAGAATTGGAACTAAGAAAAATAGTTTTAGCAACGCCCTACATTGAAGAAATAAATAAAAAAGAAGTAAAATTTTTGGAGGACAATGGAATTAAGGTGCTTAAGTACAAAGGCTTGGGTATATTGAAGAATACAGAAATAGGTGCTCAGACGCCCGATGTGGCGTATAGGCTTGCAAAAGAAGTTTATGTAAGCGAAGCGGATGGGGTATTTATTAGTTGTACGAATTTTAGGACAATAGAAATTTTGGATGTACTAGAACAGGACTTGGGAGTTCCTGTAATTTCTAGCAATCAAGCTACGATGTGGAAAACGCTTAAAACCTTGGGCATTAGGGAGAAATATGAAAGTTTTGGAACGTTGCTTAGAGATTTTCTTTAAAATGATTATTTTTTCTTTTAAAGGCGGAGATGGTAGAGAAACATTTAACTCTGTGGACTCCATAATAGAAGTAGTATGATGACTACGCGTCCCTCCACTGAGGTTTACCCGGGCCGATGATGATCTCGGGCACCGCTGACTATGTTCTGCTAATAACCTCTATTGCGCCATAAAGAGGTGCGCATCTGGTGAGAAGACTTCAGATTGGTGTAGCCGGATCTTCTGATTTACATCCATTTGAAGACGCTGTACAAAAGGCGAGAATCTTTGCAAAGACTTTGCTTAAATATAAAGACGAGATAGTGCTTCTTACTGGTGGACGCGAGGGTTTGATGAGAGTTGTTTCAGAAGAATTTTCAAGTGGTGGCGGAGTAGTTGTCGGTGTCCTCCCTTTTGAAGAAGAAGGAAATCCATACTCTACAATTCGTATTAAGAGCGGTACGAGCTCTATTATGAGAAGCGGGACATTAATTCACTCAAGCGACTGTGTAGTAATCTTAGGCGGTGGAGCTGGAACAATGATAGAAGCCCTTATGGCATATAACACAGGGAAGCCGCTGGTAATTATTTCTGGAACAGGATATAGGAGCGATAAGATATCTTTGTTGTTGGAGGATGACTACTTTGACCATAGGCGCCTAGTTAAGGTCTTTGTAACGGATGATCCAGAAAAAGCTGCTGAAAAGTCCCTAGAACTTGCAAGAAAGTATGTAAGGTCAATTACGTTGAGCACGGATTAGCGCGGGGAGGAAGACAAGCACCTTTTGAATAGTTTTTAATATTTTTATCCTTTTATTATAGTAGTCCGGGGGACTATTGGCAAAGTAAGCATCGTTGCCATAGGCTACAATTCGGATTTCTGGTGGATTCTGATGGAAGGTTATTATATAAAGCCAAATAAAAAGGCAAGCGGTGTGCTGTCTCTTTCAGTTTTAGCTGTAACTTTGACTCAAAAAGCTATATTAGCATCTCTGGAAAAATCGGGAATAATCGTATATAGTGAAGATTATGTTTGGAAGTTTCTGGCCATAATTTGTTCTGCTGTTATTTTGTACTTCATCGTGGCAATTTTTCTAGATTTTAATAGCATTATCGATGGCATGAATTTTATGAAAAAACTTGCTGACTTGAGACTAGTCATAAATCTAATACTCATAATTCCGTCCTCTCAACGATACTTTGTAGTTACCTCAGGAGAAATGACATCAAACCTTACGGCATTTCTTGGAATTATATACGTGATCGTTGCAGTGTATGTTGTAGAACGCGTGTTTGTAAGCCCCGCAGTAATGGTGCTTACCAGAAAAATCCCATTTAAGACCATTGACGCCTCAAACGAACTTTATTTTGACGCAGTTTTTCTATTCCTTTCGAAGTTTCAGAGCGCCTTTATTGCAGTAACGATATCTCTATTTGCGATAATTACCGTTCTCATGGTTCTACTGGGATATGGTTACGGAACAATTAACACCTTTGCGGCGTTCGTTAACACGATGATCGATTACGTATACTTCGTTTTAGCATATCCGTTCTTGTGAGTAAATAAATGAAGGGTGTCATAGCGTTGGGGGAGCTTTACCTCAAAGTTAGAATAAACAGGATATTAAAAGAATATTTAGAAAACAACATCAACAAGGATCAATTACGGGAAGAGTTGAAAAAATTGTTGGAAATAGCAAGAGAGATCGAGAATGAGGAGATTATTGCACTTGTTTTGAAATTGTTGAAGAAAATTGATGATGAAGGAAATCCTAGAGACCTATTAATATCTAACTTATAGTTAGCATCTCAAACTAATAATATAATTATTCAAAATATTTTAGCATGTTTGGATAAAAATCTTTTTAAGTATCTTAACTCAATTATTTATTAATGAACCGAAGACCCAGAGGTGTGAATATGGCGAAGTGGAGATGTAAGATTTGTGCATACATATATGACGAAGATTTGGGAAATCCCGATCAAGGAATATCGCCCGGTACAAAATTTGAGGAACTTCCAGAGGACTATAAGTGTCCTATTTGTGGTGTTGGCAAAGATATGTTTGAAAAAATAGAATAAGGTGATTTTATGAAAAAATTAGGCGAAATTATATACGCTTCAGACGTCAAAGAAGGCCCGGCTGTGGGCAAAGTAGAAAGTCACGTTCCTAAGATTGAAATAAAGAAAGAAGGCGAATACTACGAAGTCACAGTCCATGTAGGACCTCATCCCAATACATCTGCGCACTCCATAAGATGGATTGAAGTCTACTTTTTTGAGGAGGGTAGAGAGTTTAATCCTGTATCTCTCGGGAGATTTGAATTTGAACCGGAGTTTGTAGAGCCCTATGTAGTTATTAAGGCAAAACTTAGAAAAGGAACTATTTACGCTCTAGCATACTGCAATCTTCACGGTTTGTGGGAAAATAGAGTTAAAATCGAGTAAGTTGCTTATGTTCTTCGAAACATGAGGGTGCCAGTTTAATTATCTTTTTCCTTATTTTATAAGGGGATGTACAATGGATGACCCAGTTGAGCTTATGAAAAAGTTCTATATAGATGAATCGTTGGACATGGCACTTTATAGTTATCTTTCAAAGCTAGAGAGCGATCCTAGTCTAAAAGAGAATTTTAAGAAATTGTCCGAGATGGAAGCTAAACATGCAAAATTTTGGAGAGATCTAATAGAAAAATCCGGTGGAAAAGCTCCTACTGTAAAACCTAGCAGGTTGAGGTTAGCTCTAATAAAAATTATTAAAAAACTCCTGGGCACAGGCATGGTAGCATCTCTTTTAGAGATGGGGGAGAATAACGCTATAAAGAAGTATTTTGATTTCTATAAAAACTATAAGCTGACGGATGAGGAAAGGACCGAGCTTTCTAGAATAATCGTTGATGAAATTGAACATGAAAGACTTTTTTATGAAACAAAAAAGCGATTTAATGTAGGAAATGTTAGGGACTTCGTTTTGGGCATGAACGACGGATTAGTAGAAATTCTTGGAGCGGTTACCGGACTTTCAGCAGTTTATGTTTATGCTCCCCGAATAGTAGGTGTAAGCGGTCTTATTGTTGGAATAGCCGGAGCCCTCTCAATGGGAATAGGAGCTTTTATATCCGTGAGGTCTCAGAGGCAAATAAACGAAAGTATAAAAGAAAGACTTGAGATACTCTTCACGGTATCTCCAGAAAGAGCACGGAAGGAATTTATAGATAGGCTTATAGAGAGCGGGCTTCCTGAAGAAGCGGCTAATCAAATATCAAAAGAACTTAAGGAAGACGCGATAGTAGACTTTCTTATTGAAGAGGTTAGCGAAAACGAAGTTAGGGCCGCGTTTTATACTGGGATTGCGTATTTAATGGGAGTAGCATTTCCAGTACTCCCATACTTTCTTGCAAAGTCGTCTATTATAGCCTTACCTTTCTCAGTTCTTTTGGCAGCGACAGCTCTCGGTGTTGTGGGTTCTGTAATATCATTGATCTCTGGTATATCTGTAAGAAGAAAGGTCACAGAGATGGTTGCTACAGGAATTGGAGCAGCGTTTTTGAGTTACCTCTTCGGAAGACTGATGGAGGCAATATTTCATATCTCGGCGCTGTGATATAGGATTTGAAAAGAAAGCATGCTTTATGCATGCTATTTTTCCCTTATTTTTCTAATTACACTCCTTGAAACCAAGAAGAGGAGAGTTCCTCCACCTTCTTTCATCTCTTCAATTTCTAGACAAGCTGCGCTTCCAGAACTCATATCTACCTTTCCACCGCCAATTAGTTTGGAAACGACATCTTCGATACTTGGAGCATGTCCCACCAATATTTCTCCACCACTAAGCTCTAGTTTTCTTATTGATTCTATGGACATATTTTCTGGCGATAGCTCTTCCCTAACTTCTATGGGTATTTTCCACGCATCTGCAATAATTTCCGCTGTTTGAACAGCCCGTTTGTACGGGCTTGTGTATATTTTCTTTGGCGTTATCGGAAGGATCCTCGCAAGGGTTTCGAGATCCTTTCTACCCTCTTCCGTTAATTCCCTCTCTTTGTCGGGTTTTTCTTCAGTTTTGGGTTCTGCTTTTCCATGTCTTATAAATACGACAATCATGCTTTATCACCATTAATTAAAATTATTTAAGGAGAATGAAAACGTTTATCTTACATGGCACTGCCAAGAAAGCCCCCTTTGACGCGAGAAAGGTATCAAGATAACCAAGACCTTGGTGAGAGGTATGGATATATGGGAGCTACCTACCCCTGCAGTTCTTGTAGACGTTAATAGACTTATGAGAAATATTGAGAGAGCCTCTAAAGAAGCAAGGGAGAATGGAAAAGAAATTTGGCCTATGGTAAAGACGCACAAATCTAGTTATATAGCATCACTTCAAAAGAAATTTGGAGCAAAAGGATTTTTGTGTGGAACACTTGATGAGCTAGAGATATTGGCCAATAAAAATATTAGTAAAAGAATAATGTTGGCATATCCTGTGGCTGACAATCAAAATTTTGATCGGTTAGCAAGAATCATTGAAAAAGGGGTAGAAATAATTGTTAGACTTGATAACGTTGATAACGCGAGATTTTTAGACGAAAATGCCAGAGAAAGAGGAATCGAAATAAATTATGTATTAAAAATTAATACTGGGCTGAATAGGCTTGGAGTGTCGCCTTCGAATGTCCTAAAATTCTTGAAAAAGGTTGAGAAATATAAGAGTTTGAATTTCATAGGAATATCTACTCATTCAGGGCACGTTTATGGAGTTGCTGGATCAAAGGAAGTTGAAAAGGTAGCAAAAGAAACCTCCCAGATAATGGGTCGCGTTGCTAGGGAACTAGAAAATAATGGTTACACCCTTGAAATTGTGGGCACAGGATCAACGCCAACTTTAAGATATGATCTGAGGGAGGAAATATACACGCACATATTTCCCGGGAACTATGTATTTTATGATAGGCTGCAGGTTTTTGTTTACGAATCTGCAACGTTAGAAGACTGTGCGTTGACAGTATTGGCAACGATTATTTCTATTCCGGAGCATTCAAACGGAAACATGGCAGTCATTAATGTGGGGAGTAAAATATTGGGCCTAGATAAGGGAGCGCACGGAAAGTCTGCAGTTGAGGGATATGGATACATTATTGAATATCCAGAGGCAGTAGTTTCGAGCTTATCAGAGGAAGTTGGCAAAGTTCTCTTTAATAGTAGTGATCGAGCAAAAGTAGGGGAAAAGATAAGAATAATACCCAACCATTCATGTGTCGTGTGTAATAATACGAGTTTTATAGTTTTACACGAAGACGAACGTGTACGTGGCGTAGTTCGTGTAGATATGAGAAATGGTGTCAGGAACATCTTTAAGGCTATACCTATGGTAGACTCTGAGATGTAGGCGTCCAAAGATCTTCAGTATCGATAACATCTCCAAGCAACGACGCATATATAAAGTCCTCCTCCGTAACTGCTTTGTGGTCTGGAAGTGACAACTTCGGCATTGGTTACTATGGGATAGAGATTAACAATGGTTAATGGATATACAAGAGAACCGTGACATCGCATACGTTCACAGGACTTACAAACGGCCAACACACAGTCACCGTAAGGGCATACAATAAGGCCGGAAACTATTCTGAGACATCCATAACGTTCACCATAGATACTACAGCGCCAACGCTATCGATATCGATAACGCCTGCACCAAATGCAAATGGGTCGATAAACACGAGGACAATAACGCTTTCGTATAGCGCAACGGACGACGCTGGCTTCCCAAAGCTTAGATTGACTGGACAAGTGATGGCAATGTACTATACGCAAATATATACGTCCTTCTCAACACAGTTCTCTATATTCAAATCAATCCCACAAGCTTCGGCATGTGTTTTACCTTTTAAGCTCAAATGAGGTCTTAAGAAGTTATAGTAAACAAACCAACCATCTAACCATATCTTAGCTGTTTCTTCACTTTTCAAATGCCTTAGAGGTTTTAGCCTATCCTTTAAAGTTTCGTGCAATTTTTCAACAATATTGTTCGTTTCTCTTGCTTTTATCCTTGCTTTTCTTGCTGCGTTCTCCACTATTTGCTGAATTGTTCTTTTGTTGTATTTTCTACCTCTTTGTGATATGAAAACTAAACCTTGCTTATTAACGCCATAAATTTCCAACATTTCTTTTAATTTCGAATGCAGGAATACAACCTTTTTCTTTTCCCTTTAGCTGTTTTAACATGAATAATACCCCTATCAAAGTCTATGTCTTGACATTTCAGATTTCTAACTTCATCTAAGCGAAGATCAGCATAGTAAAGAAGCATCAAAACAAGTTTGTGCTTAATGTTTGTAGTTACTTTAATCATTCTGCATATTTCTTCTCTGCTTAATACCAAAGGTAGTTTCAAACTCTTCCTAGCCAATGGTAGCTTCTCATTAAACACGTTTTCGTAGAAGAATTTCAAAGCAAAATAAGCACCTCTCATGGCTGATCTGCTTTTACTGGAGTAAGAAAGCAGGAATTCTCTGGGCGTTTTTCCAGATTTTAGAAACCTTCTCACAACTGAGATGTAAGCTTTGCCTGTTTGGTAAGAATACTTCCTTAGCTTTATTTCTTCTATAAGTTTGCCTATCAGTTCATATCGTTCTTGTGGGTAAGCTTTTTAATATCCAAGTCCATAGGAAATTGTATGAAATTCAGCTTTATAAAAGCTCGCTTTAACTCCCATTTGGGAGATTATACGAATAAAAAGTGCGTGAAATATGCGTTAAGTGAAATGCCCAAGCCCGCTGAAATAAGATTGAGGTGTGGAAATTATGTATAAGAAAAATATTACTCACTTAATTGGTCATATAATTTATATTGGCCTATATGGCCTGTTAATAATATCCGCTATTATTCTCTACAATTCTGCTAATTTGGTAGAATTATTGTATATAGGATGGGTAACCTTGGTATTGGGAATTGTTTTTCTATTATGGTCGAGCCAATCACGAAAGAAAGGGCGAGTAGGAGAAGGCATTAACAAAGAGACCCTTGTTGAAAATGGCATGTATGCCTTTGTTCGTCATCCAGAATTCTTGGGACATATCTTGATCATCTCTGCATTGATAATCATTTCACAACACTGGATTAACTTGGTTATTGGTGTAATCTTAATTATTTTATTATGTTTTGCCATGATAGAAGAAGAAAAACGAAACATAGAAAAGTTTGGTGATGCGTACAGAGATTATATGAAAAGAGTCCCAAGAATAAATTTATTAATTGGAATTATGAGGCAAATACGCAGTAAGAAAGAAAATAAAGAGAGAAGATAAAATGATTTGGAATTTAATAAGCGGGCTTGGGCACTTTGCGGCTTCGTACCTTGCCCCCATTGGGAGTCACTTAACAGCGGATAAACAGTTCTCCTTCGTCTTGCCAAAACCCACTTTGTGGGCTTCGTTTATCTACAATTTTGTTATGCCAACAATAAGTTAACAGAACCGCACAATGCAATGTTTATATATGATGCAGACATAGCGTTGAAACAGAGAGTGGTGTCCCGAGAGGGCTGCGGGCGATGAGCGACCGCCTCCGATGAAGATGACAAGGGACGCATTGTTCCCTTTTCCACTGCTTATTATAAATATGAATAAAAGGATAATATACGAGGCTAAGATATATTCTCTTCAATCGCAGAAGTGAAGAAGGCTCTTCATGTTTATGCACAAGCTCTATACATGTTTGTAAGTTTCCTCTTTAAGGGGGAAATTTTAAATGAAGATTTCCCCCTGCAGGGGGAAACATTATAAAGTCTGATATTTATATGTATTAATACTATGAACCTCGTTCGATATCTCATTGACAAAAAGGAAGACATAAAAGAGCTGTCTGTGAAAGAGAGACTTATAGCTGTATCACCAAACAGGAACTTTATAGTTTCGATTATCGGACCAAGAAGATCTGGTAAGACGTATTTTCTTTACTACTTTATAAAGAAGAACCGAATAAATGACGAAGATTATGTTTTTGTGAACTTTGAGGAACACGTGCAATTCGGGGATCCTCTTAAAATACCCTTTGTACATCAGGAAATATACGGAAAACATCCTGATTTTATATTCTTCGACGAAGTCCAAGCACTAGGTAATTGGGACAGGGTTATTTACAGCCTCTACGAGAAGAAAAGATATTATATATTCGTCACAGGATCATCGTCTAAGCTCCTCTCTTACGAGATAGCAACACATCTGAGAGGAAGAACTATGCGAGTGAATGTGTATCCATTCTCAATGCGGGAGATACTCTCAATGCATGGTCTCGGGGCAAAGAGACACTATTCTTCATACGAGGAGGCTAAGATAAAAAGTATCATAAACAAGCACATATACACGCAGTTCCCCGATGTAGTTCTTGGTAACATCCGCCCAAAGACTTTCTTTACGGACTATCTTGATCTCGTCATCTACAAGGATATCGTTGAGAGATACGGTATAAAGAACAGATACGTTCTTGAACTGTTTCTGAGAAGCGTAATATCATCGCATACAAAGGAGTTTTCTGTAAGCAAGCAGTACAACATCCTTAAGTCTCAAGGGATAAAGGTTGCAAAAAAGACGTTGTATAACTTTCAGAAGATATTGGAAGACATACAGCTAGCGTTCTTTCTAAGGAAGTACTCTCCAAGTCTGAAAAAAGCAGAAATAACGATCCCGAAGGTATATCTTGTGGATTCGGGTTTATACAACTTTATCATTGGTAAAGATTTTTCAAAAAGCCTAGAGAGCATAGTTTTCTTGGAGTTGATAAAGGGAGGGCTGAGACCCAACAGAGAGATCTTCTACTATAAAACGAAGTCGGGGAAGGAGGTTGATTTTGTAATAAGGGATAATGGAAAAACACACGTTATAGAAGTAACACATGAAGTGGACGAGGATCACATCAAAAAATCTGTAACAGCGTCTAATGAGTTGAAAGCAAACAGCGTAACTATAGTCACCTGGGACGATGAGGATACAATAAGGAGATCAGGAAAAGAGGTTAAAATAGTCCCGTTTTGGAAGTGGATTTTGAGATTTGCAAACAATATTTCAATGAGACATTAACAACGATTTTCCATCCTGTCCTCTTCCGTGAATAGATTTACTTTGTGGTCGCCCGCGTCCTATATTTGGGTAATAACGGAAACTTACTCTATACACGAGTGATATAACCTCGGGGCGGGGGAGATAATGATAAAGCTCTTTCCGGATGAGGAAAGAAGATCTTTCCGGGGTTTCGGAAATAATAATTATTCTGCCTGTTCTTCCTTTGGTAAATAATATGAGTGCAAATCGTCTGCTTTTATTGGAGATTGTGAAAGGAATCATAATATAATGTGGAGGCATAGAAAGGAAGAAGGTTCTTCAGAAAAAAGGAAAAGAGAGACAATAGAAGCATTAACCCAGCCATCATAAGGATCAGGCTAGGCCTCCACTACAGGGGCTTATAACACTTCCTCAATATTTGTTACTCTCCACCAGAAATCCTCGCTTGGTATGTGCAGCACACCATTGTTGAAGAACCTTTCCATTCTATATCTGGTGTACGTTACTGAATACGACAAGTGCCCTAGCTTGACGTACTCGCCTGCGTCTTTTTCTACCAAGACAATCACCCCAACCTCAAGCAGTGTTTCGTCTCCAATGTGCTTGTATGTTTCGCTAGTTATTGGTATCACTATCGTAATGTTTCTTGGTATCTTATCACATTCCATAGTCTCATTTATTAGCACATATGCCCTCATTGGCCATCCCTGCTTCACTTTATCTATGTTGTAGATGACAACAGCATAATGTACTATCACTTTAGTATATGTCATATTGTCTAGCTTCTCTTGAAGTCTCTCCTGTGGTAACTCCGCTATTATTGTGAACTTGGGTATGTTCTCTTCTTAATACAACACGTACGCTATGGCCCCGATGAGCAGACACATTATCAATACTATTACCAGCGTTCTCTTCATTTCACGATCCATACACACCGCCTCCTCAGAAGAACAATCGCTGTATAGTAATTTAAAAAGTTTTTCCTCCGAAAAATATTGACGTTAAAAAGCGCTGAATGACCATCAACTTTATAGATACTCTTCTACCCGTTCTGTGACGTCGATGGGAGTAATTATAAGCATTTTTGGCGGGTATCGAATATTTTTCTAATGCCAATCAAGTTTTAAATCACTCCAACGAAGACTATCTTTTGGTTTGTTAACACTTCTGTGAAGCATGCGTATTGTTGCATATGATGTTATTCGCTTGCATGACCTTGTGGCTCATTAGACAAGTAAGCTAATGAGAAACACATTAAAATTGTAAAAAACATACATGCAAGATATTGACAGACTTAAGTCTATTGAAAGCATACATCAATGAGACCTTCAAGGAGGTTAGGGTATGGAACCTATGAACTTTGCCTTTCACTGCAAATCAAAACCCGAGCCGTCGGGTAAAAAAGTGGCTATAATTGGCGCCGGTCCAGCAGGATTAGCAGCGGCAGGATATTTGGCATGTAAAGGTCATGAGATCGATGTTTATGAAAAATTACCAGAACCTGGTGGACTAATGATCTTTGGAATTCCTGAGGTGAGAATTCCTATCGAAAGAGTTCGCGCAGGGTGTAAGTTATTGGAAGAGAAGTTTGGCGTGAAATTTATCACTAGAACCAAGGTCGTTTACGGAGAAAGGCATGACGAGGGAGACGAGCTTTTAGAAAAGACAGTTAACCTAAAGGAGCTTATTGAAAAGTATGATGCTGTGTTAATCACTACAGGCACTTGGAGATCCAGGATTCCGAAGATAGAAGGTGCAGAACTCGATGGAGTATACGCAGCCCTAGATTATTTATATAGGCTAAAGGCCTCCAGGCTGGGATATCTTTCAAAGGAACACGCCCCTGAGGTAAAAGGAAGAATAGTTGCAGTAATAGGGGCAGGATACTCTGCAGTGGACGCCGTAATAGAATCCCTAGCAGTAGGAGCTAAGAAGGTATACCTTCTCTATAGAAGGACTATACAAGAGGCCCCGGCAGGGATTTACGAAATAAACGCGGTTAGGCAGAAGGGAGTAGAATGGATGGAGCTAGTCTCTCCAACAAAGATAATAGGGAAGGATAAGGTAGAGAAAATAGAGTTGATCAAAAACAAACTTGGAGAACCCGACGAATCTGGAAGAAGAAGGCCTATACCAATCGAGGGCTCTGAGTTTACCATTGACGTAGACGTTGTGATATTTGCAACAGGAGAGAAATCTACACCCCCGTTTTCAGAGGATTTGGGGATAGCAGTAGACAAGTGGGGAGGAATAGTAGTAGACGAGAGGCATATGACTAGCGTCGAAGGCGTCTTTGCAGCGGGCGACGTTGTCACAGGCCCCTCAAAGGTTGGTCATGCTATTCTTAGCGGGCTTAATGCTGCTAGAGCATTAGACATTTGGCTAAAGTCGAGGTGAGGATCATGCAGACAGATAAATACAAAGTTAGGTATATGATAAGTCTTGAACTCTGTATCGGTTGTGAAACGTGTGAAAGTGTATGTGCCTTTATCCATGAGGGAAAACCAAACATACGTGTCTACAGGACATCTCAGGGCGTTTACATACCCGTAAATTGTATGCACTGTATAAAGGCTCCATGTATAGAGGCATGTCCTGTTAACGCTATCTACAGGGACGAGGAAGACGCAGTAATTATAGATCCTAACAAGTGTATAGGATGTGGAATGTGCTCCATGGTTTGTCCTTATGGAGCTCCCAGATTTGACGAGTGGTTAAACGCATATAACAAGTGTGATCTTTGCAAACCTCTAAGAGAACGGGGGCTTAATCCTGCTTGTACAGAGATGTGTCCATCCAACGCAATATTCTATGGAGACCCAGAAGAAATAGCAAGGAAGATGGGAGCAAGGTTTGCAGAAAAAATGTTTCAGAGCAAAATTGCAGGTGAGTAATCCTACTTTTTCTTTTAATTTTTAGGTTATAAAATAAAATTAGATTAGAAGAAGAAGCTCTCCACGAGTTTTCTAACTACCTCTATGTACGTGTTGTAGTCCATTGCCTGGGAAGCTGCTGGAGATATAAGCGCGTTGTATATCGTTGGGGCTAGGAGACCTACTGCGATTATGATCAAGGCAAGTATTAAACATACCCCACTCATTGTTCCCGTACTTATTTGCTTTATCTCCTTTTCTGGGCCCCAGACGATCTTGTAGAGCACTCTTATGTATGCTACGAGTGCTATGATGCTTGATACAACCATTACTACTGAAAGGCCGATGTTAAATTCCATGTACGCTGTGAATAGCAGCAGCTTACTATAGAACACGTTTAGCGGAGGTATGCCAACGAGACTAAATGTGGAAATCGCAAAGGCGAACGTGGCTATAGGTACGTGTTTTCCTATTCCGCTTAGGTCATCTATCATACGAGAACCAGCGACCTGTATAAAGACCCCTGCGGCAAGGAACATGAGGGCCTTTGCTATTGCGTGATTCACAATGTGGAATAACGATGCTTCTACACCCAAAGAAGTTCCTAGGCCAATGGCAGAAGCTATGTATCCCATGTGGACTATTGTAGAATATGCTATAAGCCTCTTTATGTCCTTTTGAACGTTCATCATTATTGCTGCGAAGATTGTCGAAAAAGCTCCTAGGACAATTAGGATTGTACCAATAATGCTCACTACCTTGGTGAGAGTAGGCTCTGTTATGCCTCCGTAAATGGTGATGAAGAATCTTAGCATAGAGTAAACTCCTACGTTCACTACGAGGCCACTGAGTATTGCCGAGATGGGTGTAGGAGCTGCTGGGTGTGCTTCTGGAAGCCAGAAGTGTGTTGGAAATATGGCTGCCTTAATCATGAATGCCCACGTTGCCAATACTAGGGCAACTCCAGAGACTAGGGCGATATTATTGCAGTATATCTCGCTAACTGGAAACGAGATCCCGTGGACTTTTGCAGCGAGATCTGCCATATTAAGCGTTCCAAGACCACCGTAGAGAACTATAACTGCGAGGAAGTATATGGTGGTGCCAACGGCTCCGATGAACGCATATTTAAGGCCTGCTACTACAGCATCTCCACGGTCTCTATAGAACATTACAAGTCCATAGGCAGCTATGCTTGTTACCTCAATCATGACGAAGAGGTTGAACGCATCTCCAGTTAGGAGAACCCCTAGTATGCCCGCTTCGAGGCCTAGATATAGAGTATAATACCATTCCAAGCCCTTCTCATGCTTGAGATATTCATAGCTATATATTGCGATGAGAAACATGAGAAAGCTAGTCGTTAGCGCTATAGTGGCGTTTAGTTTATCTACTTCATACAAGATTCCTATGGGCGCTACCCAACGCCCGAAGGTGTAGACTAAAGGCTCAGAGGAGTGATAAGCCTCCTTGAATACTAGTGCTGATAGAATTAGAGTGACGAGCGTGGCAATTAGTGAATATCCGAAGATGTATTCCCTCCTAGATCCTACAATTTTAGCAAACAATGGTAAGGCGAAGGCAAACGCTATTGGTGTTAACACGGCCAAACCTATCGCGTTCAAGGTAGATCACCTCATTCGAATATTTTCTTGGCAAATCTCTCAAACTCTTCAGATATGCGCTTCTTAGCTTCTTCGGGATCTTCCGTTACTACGTTGATCCAGTTAACGTAGATGTATTCGTCATCCATGTCGACAGTAACTGTGCCGGGCGTGTTTGTGATAGAATTTGCGACTAGGATCCTAGAATACTCGTTTTTCACCTTTATTGGAACCTTTACTATCCCTGGTCTTATATTTCCGGTTACAATCCTCTTTATCACGTCCCAGTGGGCTTTAAACTCAATAATAGTCATGTACTTTATGAAATAAATCACTGCCCAAAGCCATCTTACAGGATTAAGCGCCTTACTATCTTTCTCTACAAGGAAGCTACCAAATAGAGCCCCACAAATAATTCCTATGATAATCCCCGTTACTATGTCGAATAATGTTGCAGATCCCGTAAACAGGATGTAAATGACGAACGTGAGAAGTGCTACGGGAATGAATCCCCTAAGAGCCCTCATTTTTGATCACCTTTGCGATCTTTCTCACATCCGTTGTTCCGTAGATCCTATAAATCTGGATGATTGCAAAGGCTATGAGGATGTTCACCGCCATTCCAATAACTACTGCAGTGATTACGAGCGCTTGAGGTAAGGGATCGACTGCCGTAGCCAAAAATTCTTTAAGACCCTCTTCGGTAAGCCTTGGTAGAACTGGCGGGGCTACAGGATATATAAGGCGATATCCAACCATGATTGCGAGGAGGTTTGCAGAATCTGTGAGGATTGTTAGGGCTATGAGTTTCTTGATAAGACTTGGCCTCCTAGCTATTCCGTAGAGGCTTATTACGGTAGCGCCAAGAATTGAAATAATTACTATCGACCATAGGAACTCTACGATCATTCTTTCTTCACCCCTAAGAGTTTTTTAAAGATCTTCTCTGGTGTGGCTAGTAGTAAGAACACCGCCGTGAAACCAGCGCCTACTGCGAAGTATTCGAAGATGTTATAGAGTATGAGCGAACCGCTTGTAAGCTGACCTCCAATCCTTGCAGGGAATATTGGCTGGTTCTGCATTATGTAGGCGCCATATAGAAGGGGGAAAAGCGCTACTAATGCAATGCCTACGAGGCTTAAAGAACGGACAACCATGGCTCTGTCTTTGGTAAATCCAAGATCTTCGAGAGCAAATTTAGAAAAGGCTACTATAACCAAAAGTGGTACAACTGCAAGGGCAGAGCCTCCCTGGAACCCTCCTCCCGGAGTAAGGTGACCGTGAAGGGCTATTGAGGCAGATACTGCTATAATCATAACTGATACGAGTTTTACTATGCCTTTGACTATGAAACTTAGTCCTGGACCGGAATCTTCAGAGTGTTTTTCACTTTCTATAGTATTCCCAAGCCTGAAGAGCGCCAGCGATGATATAATTGCAAGGAAGAACACGCTTGTTTCGTATATGGTATCGAGGCCACGGTAATCCCAGAGGATTGAGGTGACGACTTCGGGACTCATTGCGGAGTAGTCTCCGAAGTAACTATTTTCTAGGAAGAATTTGCCTAGAGCTCTCACCTCTTCGGTTTCTGGAGCCATGTTTAGGGATGTAAGTACGAACGATAGGAGTATGACGAATAACACAATGATACATGCAGTTACTGCGTGAACTTTCTTCATGAGATCACCTCTCTCCTCTCAGTTTTGCTTATCACGAATATCAATAGTGCCGTGTAGATACCGACAGCTATGGCGATGTACGCTAGCAAAACGTCAGGAGCCATAAGTATATAGAAGGCAATTGCATAGGCCACTGCCTGTCCCGCGGAGTATATAACAGCCTTGAGGAGGTCCTCCTCAACTATTGCAAAGTATGCGAAGACCAATCCTAATACTGCCGAAATTGCTAAGACTATGAGGTGAAGGAATATCATTTTTCCATCCCCTCAAGGTGGTCACAAACCTTATCTTCCCATTTTACAGCTTTACTTTTGTGAGCAGCATATGCAAGGGCATGAGAAGCAGTAGGGGCGACAATGAGGATTATGATGGCTGTAACGAATGACGCGCCAGCGATGACGTATTTTATAGATCCTAAGAAGTCACTACCAATTGCTACTAACGCAACGCCGATTAGCGGCACTACGGCACCGCCTATAGCACCGACAGTTGCAGCATGAAGCCTAACGTAAAAGTTTGGAAATCTTAGGAGCCCAATAGCACCGAAAAGATCACATATTGCTCCTACAAAGATTAATACTGCTCCGATGTAGAACAACACCGTGCCTATCATGCTCCCACCTCCCTGCGAACGAAGTACTTCGCTAGGTAGAGGTCTAGTAGGAATGCCCATAGAGCAAGTATTATTGCGCTGCTTGCTAAGAACGCACTCTTAAAGTATACTGCCAGCATTGCAATGAACGCCGCTAAGTCAAAGGACAAACAGTCTACAGCCAATACTGAGTCAAATATTGTTGGCCCTTTTATTAGCCTTATTGAGTAAATTATGAATGCTAACATGTAAATTGGGACTGATATTATTACTAATTTGACAAATACACCCTCAAGGCTCATTTTTTGGCTCCTCCTTAAATATTATCTTTGGGAGAAAGTGCCTCGTACCAAGCTCCTCTTTAAGAATGATTTCAAGTTTCCTCTTTTCCTCGTCTGGGAATGTCTCTCTGTGTTCACGTCTCTTTTGTTTTTGTGCTACGAGTTTTCTTAGGACTGCTACTGCGTATATAAGAGATTCTGGCTTTGGAGGACATCCTGGAACATATATCGTGAGAGGAGGGTCTATGCCATATTCCTCTTTGAGTATCTTGTAGAACTTTTTAACTCCACCCACAACGGAATACGTATCGTGCCAAATTCCGCCACCACATGCACAGGACCCTATTGCGATAGCAATTTTTGGCTCTGGCAGGGCCTTTATGGCCTCTACAACCTTGTGTACCATGGCCCTTGTAATGGGCCCCGTAAAGGCGATGGCATCAGCATGTCTAGGTGATGGGACTAGTTTTATTCCAAACCTCTCCACGTCGGGCCTAGGAGTGAATATGTCAAGCACTTCTATGTCGCAGCCATTACATGAACCACTATTAACATGAAATACCCATAGACTCTTCTCAAACACACTTCACACCTCGTAAATCTGATATTTAACTCTGAACGTGAGTTCTGCTTTACAGTCTGGACATATCAACAACTCGTAAGTTTGAACATCCTCCATTTTTTCCCTTAGATATTGTACATACTTATAGGGAACGAATGGCTTACCACAAATGAGACATCGTGCTAGTTCAAGCTCCACGACCTGATATAGGTCTTCTTCTGAAAGCGTTGCAAGCTCGAATTCTTTTGTGAGCTTTATGGCCCCTACGGGACATACCTCTTGACATCTTCCACAGAAGATACATCTTCCTATGAATACCTGCAGACGACGGAACCCCTTTTCCTTATCATCCTGGAACGTAATTGCATTTGGTGGACAAACTCTAGCACAGGCGACACAGCCTATACAATATTCTGGGTTTATTTCGGGTTTTCCTCTGAAGTCTTCAGGGAGCTCTATGGGCTCAAACGGATATTTCTCCGTGACCCTCTTTTTCGATATTGAGTCGATAAATATCCTAAGCCTGCCCATAATCATACCCTCTTTGCTACCTTAACTCCATTTATCACTCTAATTCCGTTTTCTAAATGACCGCGGAACAATAATTTGCCAGTCCTGTCGTCGACAATTGTTACGTGATCTGTACATGAGAAACATGGATCTATGGATCCAATTATAATCGGTGCATCTGCTAGAGCCTCACCCTCTAACATGATAGGTACAGAGGGAAGGTTGTTGTATGAAGGTGCCCTGGGTCTCCACCTATAGAGCTTACTTCCGCGATGAATGATCACGAAGTGCACGTCCTCCCCACGGGGTGCTTCAGTAGCGCCAACGCCATGGAAGTACTCTGGCACATCGTATCTATCTACCATGAGGTCTCCTCTTGGAATTTGGTCCAGAACCTGCTCTACTAAGTAGAAACTCTCGTTTAGCTCGTCAACTCTAACAAGGAACCTTGAGAGAACGTCACACCCTTTGTAGACAGGAACCTTAAAGTCAAGATATTTGTACGCAGCATATGGATGATCCTTTCTCACGTCGGTATCAATATCCGAAGCCCTTGCAACAGGTCCGACGACTCCGATGGCTCTGGCCTTATCCTTTGGAAGAACTCCGACACCTTCCATTCTGTTAATAAGCTCTTTCATGTGGGAGGCGTCCTCTAAAAACTTCATTGCATTCTTTCGAGCTTCCTTAAGTATTTTAAGTGCTTTATCCTTCTTTTCTTCGTTTATATCCCACCTTACGCCGCCTACAAGGTTCATTCCGTATGTTTTTCTATTTCCAGTAAGTAACTCGGCAACATCCATCACATCCTCTCTAATCCTCCATGCGTGCATGAAACCTGTGTCGAATCCCAATAGGTGGAAGGCTACGCCAAGCCAGAGAAGGTGAGAGTGGATTCTCTCAATTTCTAGGAGCAATGTTCTTATGTATTCGGCTCTTTCTGGGATTTCTAGGCCTATCGCGTTCTCGACAGCAAGACAATAAGCTACCATGTGCGTATAGCCACAAATTCCACAAATTCTCTCAGCAACAAAAGGAACCTGATTTATCGTAAGCCTTCCTTCTGCAAGTTTTTCCAGTCCTCTATGTACGAAGAATCCCTTGTATTCTGCCCCAACGATTGTTTCACCATCTACACGTATTTCGAAGTATTCAGGTTCGTGTAATGTCGGATGATAAGGTCCTACGGGAACTATCAATCGTTCGGGATCATCACTTAATCTTACGTCCTCTGGTTTTGCCTTTGGAGGCCTTTCGTTATATTTGAACTCCTTTCTCAGAGGGAACACACCATCTGGCCAATCGTCTGGGAGAATGAGCCTCTTAGGCTCAGGATGACCTCTGAACACGATGCCAACCATGTCATATGCCTCTCTCTCAGCCCAGTTAGCGCCTGGAATCTCCGGCGTAATAGATGGAACCCAAACATCGTTTTCTGGGGCGCTTACTTTTACGACAATATATTTTCCCTCTCCTTCATGGTTAAAGATATGGTACATTGAGAAAACTCCTGTTTTAGGCCTCTCATCACATCCTACACCAGTAGCGTAATATGCGCCTAGTTCAAACAGTTTTTTGGCAATATCTTTAACCTTATCTCTAGGAAACTCTACGATGATCGTGCTTGGATCTTCTCTAATTATCTTTCCACCATTTTCGATTAAGACATCTTTTATACCCATTGTTACCACCCTATGAAGGCAATAATCCAGCTTATCAGGCCTAGCAGCGAAACCTTCTTCAGAACCCTTACTGCTTGATCTATTCTCATTCTTCCCATATGGGCCTCTATCGTGGCGAGTATTATGGGGATCAAAATGATGCCTACGATGTAGCCGATGGTCCTCATTATAAAGTCGGATGGAAGGATGAAGTTAAGGAATAGAGATGCTAATAGAATTCTTTTGAGATATATTGTGTATAATACGAAGCCCAAATGTTTACCGCTATATTCTATGAACGGACCTTCAGCAATTTCTGGCTCAGCTTCTGGAATGTCAAAGGGAAGTCTAACACTTGCTACGTACATCGCAATTAAGTACAAGATAAGGACGAGTGTAGTAGACATCTTTAGTGGAAGTGGGAATAGGACATTAAGTTTTAGCGTTCCTGTAATTACCGCGAGGGTACCCACTACAAAGGCCATCAGAAATTCTTCTGTAATCATTAGGGAAACCTCTCTATTTCCGCCTACCTGAGCAAACGGGTTAGACGATGCAAATGCGCCAATGACGAATATTATTGATGAAAACGTTAGGAGATAGATCAAAACAATGAGATCTCCATAGAAGAATAATGCATCAGGGAATATTGTTGGGACGATGAGATATGCAGTAAGTATTGCGAAAAATGCAAAAAACGGTGCACTAAGGAAGAGATACTTAACGCTTTCTTCTGGATACAAGCTCTCCCTTCTGAACAGCTTTATGAGGTCGTACCAAGTCTGCATTATTGGCGGACCCTGTCTTCTCTGAACTCTTGCTTTTACCTTTCTTTCAATACCGTCAGCGAGAGGAGCATAGAATAGTGCAAAGATGATGTTTAGAATCACAAAGCCGATCATATAAGCGTTCATAGGACAACACCCCACAGCATTAACATGACGCCCAGAAGGAGGAAGATGAGGGCTATTGACATCATGGCGCTGAGATCGTAGGATAAATCTTCGTAATCTAGGCTTTGCCTCTTCACTGCGTTTATGATTTTAGTAGCCAATTTGGAAAGCGCCTCTGTTACGAAGAACACCTCGGGGAATGCGTTTATGAAGTCTTTGTAGTATCCCCTTGCAGGAAGCCCTGAGGTAGATCTGGGATATCCACATGTCCAAACACTGGTATGTCTCGTAGCTCTCACCAATACAGAGACTATAGGGGCTATCATAAAGATCATAATAAGGACTACAAATGGAACAAAGTTTCCTATGCCCGGTAAGACTACTCCGGGGAACACTTTAAGAGAAAC
>CBEVQP010000002.1:0-26317 GCA_965552035.1 uncultured Thermoplasmata archaeon
GATGCCGACCAGCGTTTGGGTTACTATCCTTCCGGTGGAGGCGATATCCCGCTGTTTATCATATTCTCTCGATAAGGACTGGTGAAGGTTTATATGGCCACTATAATTTCGGGCGTAAAGGGAGAATCTACAATTAGCATGAGTGTTAGGGATATTATTGCTACGTTAAAGGACGTATCTGAATTAATGTTGGATCTTAGTTTATCTTCAATAATATTCAGAGATGAAGAGATGGCAAGCGAAGTACTAAAGCTTGAGATAGTTGTAGATAGACTATTAGAAGATTTGGCTATAAAAGTGATGCTTTCAGCAAGATCTGTTGAAGATGCGAAAGACATGTTACCATTCTTGAGTATTGCAGAAATGATTAGATCTATATCGAATTCAGCTGCGGATATAGCAAATATAGTCCTACAAGGGAAATCTAACCTGAGAGAAATCCCCAAAGTAATATCGGAGTTCGAGGGATTGATAGCAATACTAAAAGTTCAAAAAGGATCATATGTTGACGGAAAAAGGCTTGATGAGTCTCTAATTGAGACAAGAACTGGCCTCAGAGTTATTGCAATAAGAAGGGGCGATATATGGATTTTTGGTCCTGAAGGCGACGAAATACTCCATGCTGGTGACACTATAGTGGTTAGGGGTTATAGAAAGGGTCTTGATCTTTTGAGGACAATGTGTACAGAACACGAGGTGGAGTTCAAATGAGCAAGAGACTTAGCAAGTCTCTTAAAACTCTGATGACTAACACACGATTAATAGTGGATCTGGCATATTCAGCTTTAATATATAAGGCAGAGGAAATTATTCCTGAAATAATAAATTTAGAGGACTATATAGATAGCGGATTTAGGGAGTTATTTGAAAGATTACTAGAGGAATATAAATCTGGGACAATATCTCGGGATGAGGCATATGCGTATATGACGTTTGCAAGAAGTCTTGAAGAAATAGCTGACTCGGCTTATATTCTAGCTAAAAATCTTCTTCACGGGTATAAACCCCACCCCATTATTAAAACAATAATCGAAGAATCTGAAACCTCTTTAACGGTTTTATATGTGCCAATAGGATCAAGGGCCGTAAATAAGTCTATAGGAGATATTATTGAGAAGTACGGTAGAGGCGTCGAAATAATAGCTGTTAAGACTGGTGAACACTGGATTTACAAGCCTGACGAAAAGTTTACTATCAAAGAAGGGGACTTGCTTATTGTTAAAGGAAGTGAAGAAAGCTTAGATTCATTTAGACAAGAAATAGGGGCCGAAGAAGTCTTGGAGGAGGGGGAGGACTAATGAGCGAGGCCATAGTATTGGCTGGCGGTTTTGGAACACGTTTAAGACCAATTACCTATTCATTACACAAACTTTTAGTAGAGCTTGCAGGAAAACCTCTTTTGGGACACTTGTTGGACTCACTACCGGAGGAAGTGACCCGCGTAGTGTTAGCAGTGCATTATCTGAAAGAAAGCATCCAAGAATACGTAAATAATAGGGACGATGGGAGAGAATACGTTGTAGTTGAAGAACACACCCCTCTAGGAACCGGAGGAGCCATAAAAAATGTGGAGAATTATATTGAAGGCGATGATTTCCTAGTATTTAATGGAGACATCTTGAGCTCGCTTAATCCTCTTCATATTTTGCAAGAAAGGAGAAAAAAGAATGCAATAGGGGTCATTGCAGTTTATAAAGTAAATGACGCAACCCAATATGGGTTAGTCAAGTTTGATGAGGAAGGGAGGATTTTAGAATTTATTGAGAAGCCAAAAGAGTACGTAGGGCCAGCATATATTAATGCGGGAATCTACGCACTATCAAAAGATATATTCGACTTCATCGAATCTGGAAGAGAAGTTTCTATAGAGAAGGAAGTATTTCCAGAAGTGATAAAGCACGGGTTGTATGCGCATCCTTTTGAGGGTTATTGGATTGACTGTGGTACTCCAGGAAGATTGTTACAGGCCAAAGACATTCTTTTGAGAGTAATGAAAATAGACAATTATGTAGGTAAAGAAGTAAAATGTGAAGGTACCCTAATAAACTCCTCAATAGAAGACCAATGTACAATAGAAAAGGGAGTTGTAATAGAAGACTCCATCCTTATGCATGGATGCTTTGTTGGGGAAGGCTCTGTAATAAAGAGGTCTGTGTTGGGTCCAAATGTCTTTGTCCCACAAGGTTCAGTTATTATTAACTCCGTAATTGAAGGAGGAGTGATGTTAGAAGGAAGAGTTGACCTTAACGGAGCCAAGGTAAGGAGGAGAGGTTGATGGGAAGATTATTTGGAACAAATGGTGTAAGAGGCATAGCTAACAAGGAGTTAACACCATCACTTGCGCTCGAGGTTGCTATGGCGATTGGAACATTCCTAGGCGAACAGAAACTCGTAGCGGTGGGTAAGGATACAAGAATAAGCGGAGATACTATAAAAAGTGCCGTTATTAGCGGGTTACTAGCAACGGGTCATGAAGTTCTCGACATTGGAACTTTACCTACGCCAGCACTTCAATATTTCGTTAAAAGGCATGAGGAGGTCTCGGCTGGTGTGATGATCACGGCGTCGCATAATCCTCCAGAATATAATGGAATAAAACTTATTTGGGGAGATGGCACTGAAGCTTCAAAAGAAATGGAGAATAAAGTAGAGGAAATATACTTTTCTAAATCATACAACCTAGTTCCTTGGAATAGAACTGGAAGTGTGCTGAATTATCCAGCAGCTGTCGAGGAGTATATTGAGGGGGTTTTGTCTGTAGTTGACGTAGAGAAGATTAGGGAGAAGGAGTTTTACGTTGTTGTAGATCCAGGGAATGGTGCAGCGTACAAGTCTTCTCCGGAACTACTTTCAAAGCTAAATGCAAAGGTAGTAACAATTAATGCACAACCAGATGGAACATTTCCTGCTAGAATGCCAGAGCCAACCCCGGAAAATATAGAGTACCTTTCTGACATTGTAAAGGAACTTGGAGCAGATTTTGCTGTAGCTCACGATGGAGATGCTGATAGAGCAATATTTTTTGACGAAAAGGGGAGATACATTGGTGGAGAATACCTGTTAGCAATGCTTTCGAAGCATACCATAATGAAAAGTGGCAAAAAAATTGTAGTAACTCCTGTAAGCAGTGGACGCGTTGTTGAGGACACTGTAAAGAGCGTTGGTGGCGAGATAGTTTATACTAAGGTAGGATCCCCCATTGTTGCTAGGAAGATGATTGAGCTTGGCGATAAGGTAGCTATTGGGGGAGAAGAAAACGGCGGCATAATATACCCACCTCACCAGTATTGTCGTGACGGTGCCATGGCTATAGCCCTCGTAATGGAAATGCTAGCGACCACAGGCAAGAAACTATCTGAAATATTTGACGAGTTACCAAGGTATTTTATCATTAAGACGAAAGTTCATGTTACTGACAAGGAAAAAGCCATGGAAAAAGCAAGAGAATTTCTGATGAATTTGAACGCGAGGGAGTACATAACGATAGATGGTGTTAAGGCAGTCTTTGATGATGGATGGATCCTTGTCAGGCCTTCTGGCACAGAGCCCATTATAAGAATATTCGCAGAGTTTAACACGGAAGAAAAAGCGAAGAAACTAAGCAATGAAGTTGTAGAACTATTGACCTCTTTCCATTAATCTTATCTTTTTTAATTGAAGTTTTTGAGAACTTTTTATAATATCCGTGTGGGGAAGGACTTTTATATAAAATCCTTGTTTTAATCCAAGCATGCCTGCCCCATACTTAGGAAAAATAAGGTATAAATGGTGTGACCACTGTGGAGTGCCAATTCTCCGTGGAAAGACGTGTCCCAAATGCAACGCTCCTTTAAGAGAGATGGAGGTCTCCCCTCCGGGCGAAGTAAAACCACTTTTTCCAGAAGAGATGGGGTGGATCAAAAGTATCATCGACGAAAGTTATGGAAAAGGTGTGGGAGATGCATTCTTTTCCGATGAAAAAATTGTTCTTATCAATAAGGCTCCAGGTGAGGATAGAGTCGATGAGATTATTATTAGAGGAAAAATATATGGTGTTTTAAGGTATGATTTAAGGAAAAGGAAAAATCAACTCTTATTTCATCCCGTCTCCTTTGGTAGGTTAAAAGGAAAAATTTCAAGACATTATGTGATGGCTGATAGGGGAGCAGTACCTTTTATCTTACAGGGAAGAAATCTTATGAAGCCAGGCGTTCTTGACTGCTCTGAGGACATCGAGGTTAACGATTATGTTGTAGTTGTTGATGAGGAAATGAATATTATTGCCTCCGGGGTTGCGAAGGCTACTTCTGATGAGATAGACAAGGGCAAGGGTGTGGCAGTGAAAGTAAAATACTATGGAACCATCCCGGAACCACCACCATCCTCGGATTGGGATACGTTTTTAGAAGTAAACGCACCAATTATAGCAAGTATAGAAGCAAAATCGATAAATGAGATAAAGAAAATTGTAGAAAAATATAATTTACCAGTTGTTGTATCCTTTAGCGGAGGAAAAGACTCAATTGTAGCGTTAAGTCTTACAAAATCCGCAGGAATACCTTTTGAAACAGTTTTCCTAGATACAGGGATAGAATTCCCACAAACAGTTGATTATGTTAAAAAGGTCTCAGAAACTCTAGGTGTTGAGATTACTGTAATAAATAGCGGGAAAAGATTCTGGAAGGGAGTTGAGTATTTTGGCCCTCCTGCTAGAGACTATAGATGGTGTTGTAAACTAGTGAAAACAGGACCAATTACAAGATACTTTGTAACAAACTATCCCAATGGCGCTCTTACTATTATTGGACAAAGGAAGTATGAATCATCTACTAGAAAACATGCTGGAAAGGTCTGGAGAAATCCTTGGACGCCTAAACAGATTTCATATTCACCAATCCAAGAATGGTCTTCGTTAGAGGTTTGGGCATATATTATGTTAAAGAACCTCCCAATAAATGAACTCTATAAGAGGGGGTTCTATAGGATTGGATGTTATTTATGTCCCGCCGGGGAAGCTGGAGATTGGGAACGAATAAGGGAGGTATACCCAGAGGGTTACGGTCGCTGGAGGAAAATCCTTAGTGAATATTTTGATAATGAGTGGATTGATGTAGGGGCATGGCGTTGGAGGAGTTTACCCTCTTTTATGAGAGAAATTGTAAAAAAAGAATATAAAATAACAAAAAGCGACCTCAAAATAACTAGAAAGGGAATGTTAGGAGATAAAATGATTTTAGAATTGAATAAAAATGTTATGTACGTTGTAGACAGAGTATTACACCCTCTTGGTAATATAGAGAAGGTAGAAGATGGATATGTGGTAGGAAACACGTTTATTAGTAGCAATAAAATCGTAGGACCTCAAGATGATGTAAAAGAGGCATTTGAATTAATTAAAAGAGGTATGGAATGTGTGGGTTGTGGAGTCTGTTTAGGATATTGTCCTACAGGAGCTCTTGTATTAGAAAATGATGAGAAAATAAGGATTAATCCAGAGAAATGTGTAAAGTGCAAGAAATGTCTTGGAGTTTGTCCAATAATAAAGTTTCGCTAGCACACTCCTATCCTAGTTTTAAACCGTTAGGATTTAAAAACCCGATATGTATAGTTGGAAATATCGGTGATGATCATGAATCTAAAAAATCCAAAGATTGCTGCTGTCATCGTAGCAGTTTTAATTGTGGGGACATTATTTGGATACGAGTTTTTTAGGCTAAAGGAAACCGAAACAATTAAAGTAGCTACTGCAGGAAGCCTATCGTTAGCATTTATGGATATAAACGAAGAGTTTACGAAAAACAGAAAGATAAAGGTTGACTACGTAAGTAAGGGTAGTGTGTCTATTTATCGCGACTTAAAAGAACTAGGCAAGGAGTACCAGATTATAGGTCTAGCGGATGTTACACTTGCTAAAAAACTATATGAGCTTGGCATTGTAGTTGCGTATACCAAATTTGCAACAAACGAAATTGTTCTGGCTTATACAGAAAATAGCAAATACTCTTCAGAAGTAAATGCGGATAATTGGTATCAAATTATAACTAGGGATGATGTTAAGGTAGGATTTTCGAATCCAAATATGGATCCTTGCGGTTATAGAGCGCTGGCGGTTATGGCTCTTGCAGATGAGTATTATGGAACTAATAGTATTTTCATGAGTATAGTAGAAAACAACACTAACGTGGTGTTAGAAAAAATTGGTGATGAAATTCACATTTTAGTTCCAGAAGAATTTGAAGTAACGAATCTTGAAAAACTAGTTGTTCGGGACAAGTCTGTAGATCTAGAGTCGTTGTTGGAGGCTGGAGAAATAGACTACGTTTTCTTATATAAGACGGCAGCCAAAGATCTAGGTTTCAAGTTCATTGAGTTGCCCAAGGAGATAAATCTGGGGAGCTTAGATTACGAAAGCAATTATTCGAGAGTCATTGTAAACCTTAGTGGCGGAGAAACCGAGGTTAGAATCTCGGCGATAGTTTATGGATTTGGAATCACTACGTATGGTGTAGAAGATGGAGCTGTGAGGGAATACGTGTTATTCATATATTCTGATGCTGGAAGAAGTATATTAGAAAAACATGGATTTAATATTCTAACACCCTTATTCGAGACAAAGGTGGAGATACAATGGTTAAGCGAAATCCAGCAGCAGAGTTAGTCATAGGTTTTCTTATACTTCTTTTAATTTTTCCTTTAGTGGGTAAGAACTCACTTATTATCCTTGCGGCATACTTAGCTGTAACTTTTGTAGTTATGTATTATTTTACAAGAGACGCTCTTGGAGCGATAGTCATAGCAGCCTCTGAATTAGTTCTTTTCCTTATTGCACTGCCGATAATCAATGCTTTGGAACTTTATTTTGTAATGGCTATAGAAAAGGCTAAACTGATTAGCTTCTGGAGTTCTATATACTATACGCTGTTATCTGCCATAGCAGCAGGAATTTTCGGAGTTTTACTTGCAATACCATTTGGATATGCATATACAAGGAATATGATACCATATAGGGAGGTTATAAGGTCTATAGTAGAGCTCCCTATGATGGTACCACACACCATTGCTGGTATTTTACTTCTTGGCATATACAGTAGAACCGGTTTGTTGGGAATATCGCTAGTGGATACCGTCCTAGGAATTGTAATTGCTATGTTTTTTGTTTCTATGCCTATAGCCATGAACTACATGATTGATGCATTTGAACATGTGAGTAGACGCTATGAGTATGTGTCTAGAAGCCTTGGAGCGTCGCCAATTAAAACATTCCTTTATGTTTTGCTGCCCATGGTAAAGAACGACATTGTTTCGGCTTTTGTTACATCGTGTACTAGAGCCATAAGCGAATTTGGAGCAATAGTGGTGATAACAACGTACCCTCCAGTAATATCTCAATATACGTTCGGTATTTTAACATCAAAGGGATTGAAGGAAGCACTAGCGGTATCCGTTCTAACATTCTTGGTAATATTGCCGATAATTGTGTTACTGAAAGTATTGTCGAGGGGTAAAGAATATGGGAAGCATTGAACTTAGGAACGTAACAAAGAATTTTGGGAAATTTATATTAGATAACGTCTCATTTTATGCTGATTCTGGGGATTATCTAATAATTTTTGGACCTTCTGGCGCGGGAAAAAGTCTTATACTAGAACTAATAGCCGGCATTCATGTACCGGACTCAGGAAAAATTTTTGTGGATGGTGTAGACGTTACACACTTACCGCCAGAGAGGAGAGGACTATCTATTGTTTATCAAGATTACATGCTTTTTCCGCATATGACAGGTTATGAAAACATAGCGTATGGGTTAAAAGTTAGAGGATATTCTGAAGACGAAATAAAAAGAAAAGTAAATGAGATTTCAGAGAAGCTAAACATAAAACACGTTTTAAACAGGAAGCCATACCAGATGTCAGGTGGCGAACAACAAAGAGTAGCAATAGCAAGAGCCTTAGTAATAGAACCAAAGGCTTTACTTTTGGACGAGCCCACCTCGAACCTCGACATCTCCTTAAAGTCAAGTGTAAGAAGGATGCTTAGAGAGATCAATGAGGACGGAATAACGATCATTCATGTAACACATGATATCGGAGAAGCCTTAAGCTTAGGAAAAAATATTGTTGTTATCAAGTCCGGGAAAGTTAGGATAGCTAGTAAAATGTCAGAATTAATAGAACACGCTACGAAAGATCCTGAAATAGCTAGTGTTTTAGGTATTTTTAACGTCTTTGAGGGAATTTATGATGTAGAAGATAAAGGGCCCATAGTAAGAGTAAAGGACGTCAAAATAAACGTCTTATTTGATTACGAGGTCGGGAAAAAAGTACGCATTCACATCCCACCAGAGACGGTTTCTATTTTTACTAAAGAGCCTGTTGACACGAGTATGCTCAATATCCTATACGGAACTGTTGAAGATTATTATCTTCACGGAATCTTTGCGGATGTGTATATAAAAGTAGGGAGCGTAAGTATGGTTTCTAGAATTTCGAGGAACTCATTTGAATCTCTTGACATTAGGCCTCAAAAGGAAGTTTACATAGGATTCAAGTCGTCTTCCGTTAGGTTGATATCATAGACCATAAAATGGTGGGGCCGCCGAGATTTGAACTCGGGTCGCCGGCTCCCGAAGCCGGAAGGATACCAAGCTACCCCACGGCCCCAAAAAACGTGTAACCTATTTTCTAAAGGTAGTTATGAGATTTAAAATTGCTTTCTAATAAAAAATTTAGAATTAAGAATGTGACTACACTAAGCTTAGGCTTCTTGTTTAACAGTAACCTCTTCAGCTTTTGGAGTCACTTCTAGGATAGGCTCTCTTAGAACTTCAGATTTACGAATCTCACAATCTCTTATGGGATATACTATCTTTACAGCCTTTTTGATTTCTTCGGCAAGCGTACCATCTACAAGCATATGAACAAAATCAGCAAATTTTGTTTCAGATGCAATTTTTTCTACAACTTCTTTTGCAATTTTTCTTATTCTATCTTTTCTTGATGTGTTAATTCTTGCGGTAGTGATTATTATTGGTTTTACACGTACCAAGTATCCGTCTTTTGTAGTTACATCAAACACGCCATCAATTCTGCTTCTTTTGCGTTTTACCATCTTTTGAACACTTTCTTGCGTCATCTCATGCCCTATGAACTTTGTATATGCCTCGAGTCCATGTACTTCATAAACCTTGAAGTAAAGCTTTATGTAGCTTCTTCTAATAGATCCTCCGAGATCTGCCACCGTAACTTCTGCGATCCTTCCTATAACCTTGTTTGGATCGTCTGCTGGAGTCTCTCCCAATACTGCTCTGTTAAAGAATTCTGGAGCTATTATTTTGTACCACTCTTTGGCCTTCCATTTATCTCTTGCACTTTTGGAAAGTTTTCTTGCCTGTGACCTTGATGGCATTATTCCTCACCTTTTGGGATTTTAGGACATAAACGTTATTGAGGTAACACTTAAATCTAGTGAGCCTCAATCACTCATATAAGCAATTGTGATGCTTTTTTTAATTTATCGGATGATTATTTTTTTTCTAAGGGAAGAGTTCCTTCTTGAGTAAGGGATAAGTATACAATAATTTTTGACTTTTTATCATCTCTCTTATTTCTAAAGGCCAAATTAAAAGTTTTGCCATGGATTTTACCATATAGATCATTGTGGACATAGAAATCCTTTATATAGTTGCAAACTTTAATTACTCTCTAGTGTTATTTAGATTCCTGTTGTGAAAAGGGCCATAAGAAGATTCAAACGATAATTGAGGAGATTATAATGTCGCTTGAAACAATAATTTACATCACGGTGTCATTGTTTGTGATTATGGATCCTCCTGGCGCATTACCGTTGATTATAAGAATCACGTATGGTTTAGACAGGAAGGTAGTATTAAGGTTAGCTCTAGAAGTAGCAATCTTTGTAATGCTATTTCTTTCCCTTTTTGCTACTTTGGGCAAATATATACTCGAGTACTTTGGAATAAGCATATCTTCATTAAAGATTGCAGGAGGCATAATGCTAGCCATAATGGGTTTCGAGATGATGAAAGAGGGTGAGAAACCAAGATCAAGAAGGGAAGCAGTTATTTCTGAAGAAGAGGCTTTCGCTAATGCAATCGTACCTTTAGGATCTCCTATGCTTGCAGGACCTGGCGCGATCTCCTTAGCAGTAATATATGGCTCACTTTACGGCTATCATTTAACTATTTTCGGCATAGTCATAAACTCTATAATTTTAGTTCCTACGATATTTTTTGCGAGATATGTAAATAAAATAATAGGAGAACGAGGAGTTAGGGTTCTTACAAGAGTTTTAGGATTCTTTGTTTTAGCTCTCGCAGTACAGTATATTCTCGAAGGAGTATCCATGTACGTGAGTTCTACAGGGTTTGGATTATGATGGAGAAGGTAACTTTAATAGTAGCTGAGAAAAATATTGTTGCAAAAAGAATAGCTCATGTGCTTTCAAGAGGAAATTATAAGACTATAAAAATTGGAAAAATTCCTGCTTATGCCTTTATGCTTGGTCATGAGAAATATATTGCAATAGGCCTCAGAGGACATATTTTGGATTATGAATTTCCTAGAAATCTCAGAAAGTGGTCTCTTTTAACAATTAAAGATGTAATTTGGAGCCCGCTAATAACAATAACAAAAGAACCCAATTATGTTGAGGCTCTTAAAAAAATTGCCCCAAATGTAACGAAAGTCATAATTGCTACGGATTATGATAGGGAAGGCGAATTAATAGGTTTAGAGGCACTAGAGGTTATAAGGAGTGTTAATAAGGATATAGAAGTCTACAGAATGAAATTTAGTGCCTTAACTCCAGAGGATATAGTAAATGCGTTCAGAAATCTTACTGCAATTAATAAAGGTCTTGCAGATGCTGCTGATGCTCGAAGAGCAGTGGATCTTATATGGGGAGCAGCTCTAACTAGATTTTTTACATTGGCTTCTGGAAATATGGGGTTATATTCTATAGGGAGGGTTCAAACGCCAACTTTGGCACTGATTGTTCAAAAAGAACGCGAAATTGAAAAGTTCATTCCACAAAAGTTTTGGGAAGTAGTTGCAATTCTAGAAAACGATCTAAAAGCAAAACACCAAAAAGAACGCTTTCAAAGCTTAGAAGAAGCGAAAGAAGTTAAAAAAAGAAGTATCGGAAATGCTGTTGTTATCAGGGTAGAAAAATCTATAAGGAAAAGAAATCCACCGCATCCCATGGACACTACAACGTTCTTATCAACAGCAGCATCTTTTGGATTTACTGTTGATAAAGCGATGAGATTGGCAGAGGACCTTTATAGATATGGGTATATAAGCTATCCGCGTACGGATAACACGGTGTATCCTAAAACATTAAATCTTCTTCAAATTGCTCGGAGGATATGTAAAGGCCCGTATGAGAAGTATTTAACCTTGATACTCTCACAAGAAAGAATTAAGCCTACTAAAGGTCCAAAAAGGACTACAGACCACCCACCCATACATCCTGTTAATTATTTGCCTCCTGGAAAACTCTCTAGGGAACATGAAGCTATATATGATATAGTGGTAAGACATTTTTTGGCAACAATAGCCCCTCCATCGATTTGGGAACATGTTAAAGCAATTTTAAGAATAGGCTCGGAAAACTATGTTTTAAAAGGGAAGAGACTTCTAGACCCAGGATGGGAGAGCATATACAAAGTAATTGAAGAGGAGGAAGAAGAGGAGAATATTTCTTTTGAGCTAGGTGAGGGCCAAATTATTGGTGTAAAAGAAATAAAAATTATAGAAAAGAAAACAAAACCGCCAAAGAGATATACACAATCCTCACTCATAAAAGAAATGGAGCGTTTAGGGCTTGGAACAAAATCCACGAGACATGACATAATAAAGAAATTGTTCTCGAGGAATTATGTATCTGGAAAATATATTAAGCCTACAAACCTCGGAAAAACTGTAGTTGAACTTATAGAAAAATTTTCTCCCATAATTGGAACTCCTGAACTGACAAGGAAGCTTGAAAAGGATATGGATTTAATAGAGATTGGAAAGAAAACAAAAGAAGAGGTAATAGATGAAGCAAGGAGACTTTTAAGCTCAATTTTTGAAGATTTGAGAGATAATGTAAAAACTGTCGGAGAGAGCATTAGAAACTCTCTCGCTAAGGATCTTGAAAATAAAAAGAAGGTAGGTAAATGTCCAAAGTGTGGTAGCGCTTTAGTAATAACCACGTCCCGAAGAGGAAAGAGATTCATAATGTGTTCAAATTATCCAAAGTGTAAAGTTACGTATCCCCTACCACAAAAGGGAAGGATTTACGTTCTCAAAGAGATGTGTGATGATGGATATATGCACAAAATAAAAATCGTGTGGAAGGAGAGGGGCGTCAAGAGGGAATGGATCATATGCCCATCGGAGTACAAAGAGAAGCGTCAATAACGCTCGATAAATTTTGTTTGTTTTAGAGTTTTCTTTAGAATAAGAACTAGAGAATTAGGCAATAATACAATTTAAAATGGCGCCGGGGCTGGGATTTGAACCCAGGCGGGCTTGCACCCATCGGCTCTCCAGGCCGACGCCTTGGCCAGGCTAGGCTACCCCGGCATCCCCCAAATTTCTATCTAAGTGAATAATAACAAGAAGGTTTTTATGCATAACCATGAAATATTGAGTTTTTATTTAAGGGTGCTGTAGATAGGAGCTAGTTATTTTATAAGTCTTAGACTGGAAACATAAACGTACAGACCCTCAACATCTTTTATCTCCTTTTTAGTGAAGTTTTTAATTTCCCTTCTGTACTTATCTTCTACTTTAATACCATAGCTTTCTAGTAGAAACTTAATTCTTTTATATAATGTCTCTCCTTCAGCATCCCAGTCTGATAAGATTAAAACTCTCGAATACTCAAGAATTATTTCATCTATCAAATCAGATAGTCTTTTGCCTTTTATGGATTTTATTGGCCCATCGAAACCCAGTAATCTTAGAGCGGCAACATCATTTTTACCCTCCACGAGAATTAACATGTTATTATCTCGATTTTCGAGCTTTAATTCATCAATAAACTTTATGAAATATTCAGCTCTTTCTAAATCTCTCGATGACATTCTTGATCTCGTCAACACTAGCACCTCTTATTAACACATATTTCTCCCTAGCCTGAAAACCACTCACAATAACAGCGTCTTTAGAGAAGATCTTTTTAAGAAATTTTTCTAACTCTCTATTGGCTTTACCCTTTGAGGGCGACTCTGAAATGTATATAATTACAAATTTTCCGTCTTCTGAGAGTCCTCTAATCTCGTTCTTCTTTGCGTTTGGACGAACTCTTACGTGAAGTATAACGCCGTGGGAAGCTGCGGTATAATAGTCGTCCATATTTGTACCACCGTAAACGTTGGAAGTGTAATGTTCGGTGCCCGGTTGACCCGCTGTCATCCCACTGGTGACACACCAGCGGTTCAGCGGGGGCCCATGGGCACCGTGTGGCCCCCGGCTTGCATCGCAGATCATGGTTTTCACTGCGACCTTCGTCGGGGGCCGCTAACATAGTAGTTAACTCTAGATAGTTTTAAATAACATCGTCCCTATACAAAATGCTTCTGAAAGATCTAAAAATCCTTAAATACCCATTCTACAACAATGTAGAGACCTCACAGAGGTAAAAGAATATTCTCTTATTTTTTGACGGACTTTGGTTCGAATTTGTCCACTTTTTTCATTGATATGCTCCCTCGAAACATATGTGCAAGAACGAACATTCAAGGGTTTAGCACTATGCCGAACTATCCTCACTTCGAAGCGGAACTCTTTCTTAATAGTCTATGTTATAAGAAAAATTTAGTTATTTGTCATCTTCGAAGTACTTGAAAATCTTTAAAAATAGGTATCGATAAGGTATAATGTGCGTGATAGAAAATTATTATGGTGAAGCACTCTATAATTTTATCAGAGGTGTGATTAAATGGTACGCATATCTATGGACGGCGCGGTTCTGTCTCATCTAACCAAAATAGCTGATGCAGTGTCTGACGAAATATGCATCAAAATCAATGAAGACTTAATGAAGGTTATAGCCATAGACCCCTCTCTGGTATCCGCAGCTTATGTAACCATAGACGGAACCATGCTTCAGGAATATGAAGTCGATGAACCTCTTGAGGTAGGACTAACTGTGCAAGAGCTGAAAAAGTTCTCAAGGTTTGTTAAAACAAAAGATATCGTAACGTTGGAGTACCTCGCAAGTGAAGGCGCTTTGAAGTTTAGTGTTCATGGCATTAAATACGTAATGCCCATTATTACTGTAGATGAGTCTAGGAAGAGAGAGCTTAATTTTGAGTATAACAATTATGCTGTACTCTCAGCAGCGGAGCTCTCAAAGGCAATACAGTTAGCTAAAGCTGTTTCGAAAATAGTTTCTTCAACAATTAAAATAAAAATAAGTCCCGAAGGTTTAATTATTGAGTCAAAGGGAGAGGGTGCTAGGTCTGTAAGATTTGAAAAACCAGCTACAGAGCTTAACGATCTAAATGCAAGCGAAACTGTTAGTGGAGAGTTCCTAGTAGACCACCTCGAGAAGATCATAAAAGCAGTCAAGGAATCTACTCTTGTGACTGTTAAACTTGAAACTGGTGGACCTTTGTGCCTAGAATTCGAAGTAAAGGGAGGTACGGGAAAAGTAACATATTATCAGGCACCTTTTGCCTCTGAGGA
Source organism: uncultured Thermoplasmata archaeon (assembly GCA_965552035.1). Taxonomy (GTDB): domain Archaea; phylum Thermoplasmatota; class B47-G6; order B47-G6; family B47-G6; genus B47-G6. The sequence continues at coordinate 14,679 of CBEVQP010000002.1, forward strand.
ATGAAAAAGGTTAGACGAAATGACAACCTGGAAGTTTGTTCTAAACTCTATTTTTCCCTATTTTAAAGATTTTTCATCTGTTTTTTCTGATTTTCTAAATCTTGAGAGTCCTATAACTCATTTTCTGTCAAAAAGTGAAGTCGAGGACTTATCAGAGAAGTATATCAACGAGATTATGTTTGAAGGAACAAAAAAATCTCTAGATCAATATCTTCAATTAACTTCGGGGGAGAGACTTGACAAAATCCTTCTAGAAATCTCCTCATCTAAAATAGAAGATCATCACATCAAAGCCCTCACTACCCAAGCAGCATCTTTTTGGGGAGCGCTGGTTGTGGTTTATAAAACAAGAGACAAGAGAATATGGTCAAAATTTGCTACTTTAGAGTCTAAGCGCTTTAGCTCTTTGGCTTCATATATCGCGGAGACACCCGAGTTTATCGCTATAATGTCTACAGAAAATTATTTTGAGAATCCTAGGAGGACGTTACTTCTATATCTAGGTGAAGAATTATCTTTAGATGTTAAGGAAATGGGATTTTTTGATAAGCACGGAGTTACAGTATTAGGGCTTAATTTTCTCGAATACGTTGAGTATGCACCTTCACGTATAGGGCGCTGGAAATTAGTTAACAGAATCATGGAAAGTGGTTATGTTCTTTTTCCAGTACTTATTGGGGGAAAACCACATGCAGATGGTTTTAGGGATTACTTAAGAGTTTTAGAGTCTGCTGTGCATGGAAGAATAATGTCTATTTTTGAAAGTCTTCAGATGGAGGATTTTGAGTCTCCAAGTTGGGTGGAAAGGAAGGCTGGGCAATTAAGAGAGAGATACTATCAAACGATTCCTCAGGAAGTTTTGTCGGATCTGGGAACAGAGTATTGGCCCCCGTGCATGAAAAAAATTATCGGGGAAATACAGGCAGGTTTAAGTTTATCACATCAAGCTAGATTTGCAATAACAACGTTTCTTAATAAAATAGGTTGGGACGAAGATAAGATGCTAGAGTTGTATAGGAACTTTCCTGATTTTGATGAAGAAAAGGCCAGATACCAAATTCGCCATATTTTGGGGAAAATTTCTGGAAAAATATATGAAGTACCTTCGTGCGATACAATGAATAGTTATGGACTCTGTGTGAGACACCTAGACGAGAATAAAATATGTGGTAAAGTAAAACACCCTATGCAGTACTACAGACTAGCCCTTAGGCGTATAAAGTCAAAGCCAAAGGATTATTAGTATTCTCTCCAAGTATGTCCACATCTTGTACAGATGTATATTCTTGTTTCTGGCTCATCAGCAGAGCGTGTTTGCATGACCGTATAGTATGCTTCCATATTTCCACATTTTGGGCATCTTATTCTTGTTTTTGGCAATGGTCTCTCTCCGGTGTCGACGATAATAGTTTCTCTATCGCTTGCTGGTATTACTATTTTTCTGGTTACAGTATCTCCAGTAGTAACGTCCTCAGTATATCCACAGCTTGTACATACATACTTGTTTCCTTGCTTTTTCATCATTCCTCCACATATTGGACAGAATTTCATATTCTCAGACGCCTCCTTGCGTCACTAATAATTTTATCATGATCAAATGCGAGAGGTGGTAAATTGTTTATATCAAACCAACCAGCTTCAATAGCATCATCTCCGCCAGTAGGATCTCCAGAAACATATTCAAGTAAGAATGCTATTGAAATAACATGTCCTCTGGGATCTCTATCCGGATCTGAATAAACTCCAAGGAGATCCCTAATCTTAACTCTCACGTTTGTTTCCTCAAGAACCTCTCTTATAATAGCGTCCTCTACTTTCTCACCATACTCTACAAATCCTCCAGGAAGAGCATATTTACCCTTAAAAGGATCCTTTCCTCTTTTTACAAGAAGAATCTTCCCGTCCTTTATAACTACTCCATCTACGGCGATTTTTGGTGAGGGTTTCATAGTAATCAAACATACTAATATGACCCCTTATTTACAATTTACTATGACCACTTGTTAAGATGAGAGGGGTGATAGTGCATGGATATGAAGGAAATGATAGAAAAATTCCCAAAATTGGTTAAAGAAGGGTGGACGCTGGGAGATGTCGTCAAAAGAAAAAAGAACGTCACAAAGGTCATATTTTTGGGCATGGGAGGGTCTGCAATTTCAGGAGAAATAATTTCAGAGGTGGCAAAACTAGAATCAAAAGTTCCAATTGAAGTTGTAAAGGGTTATGACATCCCCAACTATGTAAATAGGAGGACGCTTGTTGTTGCAATAAGCTATTCTGGGAATACTGAGGAAACTCTGAGTGCGCTAGATCAAGCTATAGATAAAAATGCTATAATTGTAGGAATATCATCCGGTGGGAAACTAAAGGAAATTGCTGAGGAAAAAGGATTTGATTTTGTAGAAGTTCCAAAGGGTTATGCTCCAAGAGCAGCGTTACCATTGCTTTTATTTTCAGCATTAAGATTATTAGTGAAGTCTAGAGTTCTAAGACCAGTAAAAATAGAAAACATTATAGAAGCAATTAATCTCGTCGATAAAAACAAGGCCAAAAAATGGGCAGAAATTATAAAGGACAAGACGCCGGTTGTTTATGGTTCTGGACCTTTTAGGGCAGTAGCAAAACGTTGGGCAAACCAGTTCAATGAGAACTCAAAGATTTTAGCTTTTTGGGGAGAATTTCCAGAAATGAATCATAATGAGATAGTAGGATGGTGGGGGGACGAAAAAAACAAGAATTTTGTCCCTATAATACTAAGGGGAGGTATTGAACATCCAAGAGTACTACTTAGACACGAGATTACATTAGATATAGGATTTAAGCGTGCGGGAGAGTCCATGATATACGAAGCTGAAGGTACAGACCTCTGGGCGAGAATTTTAAATACCATTTACTTCGGAGATTGGATTTCATATAATCTTGCATTATTGAGGGGAGTTGATCCATTGCCAGTAAAAGTTATAGATGAACTCAAGAGCAGACTCTCGTCAAAGAAGTGATGCAATAAGATCTGCAAGTCTAACGGGTTCTGGTCTAATACCTCTAACTGTGAATGCAGTAATAACTTTCTCAATTTCTTCTTTATTTATGTCTTCTGGAAAGTACCTCACATATAACGTAGAACTTCCTTTTGAAATTTGAAGCAATGATCCCTTATTGATGATCCTAAGCCTCCTCTCCCAATCGGAAAAATGATTTTTTAGTGCAGCATAAATTTTTTCCGGATGTGGTTTATTTTTTGTTAGAGACATCGAAATTATATTGAACTCCTTGTAAATTTTCTCAATATCTACAGGATTAAAACCGCCTACACAAGCCCCCTCAATCATAAAAACCCGCATCTGCTTGTCAAAACCAGCATTGAAAATACCTTCTATTATATTTTCAGTAGCGTCTAACCCATCAATCTCGATAGTTACCTTATGCACACCCTCAAGATAATTTGGAGCCCTTACCAATGTTAGTACAACAAAGGTCTCTCCAGAAGTCCTTGGAATAAAGGGCGAGTCGTCAGCTCCTACGGCTCTAATATACTTCTTTAACAACACCCTCACCAATATGTCAAATTCTTAATAAAGCGGGAGATGTCCTGTGATTCTATTAAGAAGTTGTTCAGGTCCTGGACCTATTCCTAAACAGGTTATTGTTCCAGGCTCTAATTCTGTGTGCCCAGCGTCAGATATCAGGGCTGTTATAATGCCCAACTTCTCAGCCTTGTCTTTTAGTTCATACAATTCCTCAAGACTTTTTGCTTTTAAAACAACTTTTTTACTTCCTTGAGACTTCCACTTATTAAAAACTGGCCTTTGTGATTTATACGCCTCAATAGCACACTCTACTGCTGCGTGAGCTACCTGTGCCGCAAGCTTTCCCGTGGACATTTTTATGTCTCCACGCACGATGATGACCATTTTAAAGGACACTTCTTCGATCATCTTAACACCTTATATTTTAAATAGACATGATGTTGAAGTCACTTTGTAAGATAACTAAAAATATCAACTCAATACATTTTGAAATTTGAGTAGAGGGATATTTCTCACACTATTTATCACTTGAGGACAAATATAATCTTTAGTATCTGTGGGTGTAATAAATGCAAAAGGATTACAGTTCGGAAACTTTCAAGAAGGACAAAGAAGTCGAGGTAATAAGATCTAACGGAACAATTGAAAAATGGGATAAGTCAAAAATCTTGAATTCATTGATTAAGGAGACAAATATAAGCAAAGACGCCGCAACAATTGTTACGAGGGAAGTAGAAAAGCTCATAAAAACAATGGACCTCTCTATTGTTCCAGCACCGCTAATTAGAGAGCTTGTCAACGCAAAATTAATTGAATATGGACTTACTGAAGTTAGAAAGTACTACACAAGAGTAGGCGTGCCTGTTTTTGATGCATATAACATAATGATTAGTGAAAGCAGTCCTAAGAAATCTTCGGAAGTACTTGCTCGTCATATTAAACGTGAGTTCTCACTTGTAAGACTTTACTCAGAGACAATAGTGGAGGCTTATCACAGAAAAATCATCCACATAAATGGAGTAGACATGCCTGATGGATTTTTTGCAGTCTCTATGGATCTAGATAAGCTCAAAAAAGGCGGTGTAAGAATTCCAGACTTAAAAATAACACTTAAACCAGCAAAAAGACTAAAAACATTCATAAATCAAGTTTTAGTATATTCTGAAATAACAAAGTATCACACAGTATCTTCTATTTATTGGAATGATTTCAACTATGTAATTGCTCCTTTTGCAAAAAATGAGGGGTTAAAATCGGAGGATCTCAGAGATCTTGCTCAAACAATACTTTTCGAGTTATATACTAGAGAAATCCCTGTCACAATAGTCCTTTCGACACAAGCACCAACAACACCAGCCATAGGTCCCGAAGGAAAAGACCTAGGCGATTATGAAGAATTCGATGATATAGCATTAGAATTTGCAAAACTCTTTCTTGAAGAATTTTCGCTTGGAGATAGGCTAGGAGGCTATTTTGATAAGTATATAAGAGTTGTAATAAAGGGAGATCCCAAAGAAAATCTCTTATGGCATGAATACTTTTTCTACGGGGAAACAATGTTACCACATAAGGAAAAACCTGTTAGAAAGTCTTATGCAATAACTGAAGAAGTAACGTTGAACCTGTATAAATTAGCAGAGGAGGCAAACGTAGATGAAGAGAGATTTTTGGAACTCGTAAGGACATATGAAAACGTGGCTCTTGATGCAATATTGGAAAAGGAATCATTTCTTAATGCAATAGATATCAAAAACACCATTCCCGACGTCGAGTCTTGGGAACGATACAGAGCTCTATCCCTTTATGGGTTAAGAGAGGCTATTATGAGTATAACTGGAGAAGACCCGATGAGGGACAAATCTTCATTTAAGCTTCTAGAGAAGACGCTTGAGGAAATAACAGCCAGTAATAACGCTCTCTTAATTAACTATAAATGCCCCAAAACATCTATTGAAAGACTAGAAACTACTAAAAAAGTTGAAACGGATATTTTAGAGGAAGCATCGCCGACGTTCGAGTACCTTACGGAAGGATTAAGTTTCATTAAGGCGCTAAATATATTTAAAAAGCTACAGAAATATTTCGACTTAGACGTTTACTTAGAAACACCATTAGAAGTGAGTTATGAAATCCTCACAAAAGTTGCTATGTCTGGAATCCCAGGTATAAGTTTTACCAAAAGAAGGTGGAAGCATGAGGATTAAGGTCAAATTGCTAGAGGAAGAAGTTGATCTTGATGTTCCTAGAAAGAGTGAGGTTCATCAGATTGAGACCGATATATTTGGTCTTCAAGAGGATGTGAAGGAAATAGATCCAATAGAAATTTTAGAGGGGTACACCATTGGCTCAAAAGTCGCAGTAATTGTGGATGTGGATTTAAGAAACCCGACATATAGAGAGTTTGTGGATTTAATGGTCTCAAGACTTCACTCCTTGGGGGCTTTTGATGACGAAATAATACTATTCTTTACAAATAAAGTACATCCAGAATCAGTGCCCAGCATGTATCTCTATCGATATAATTGCATATTTTCAAAAGAATTTGAAGGCCGCCCAAAGGCGTATGTGACATTATCTTCACTAAAGGACCTAAATATTGAAGTGCATAGGATATTTGAGAGGAACTTCTCTAGAGGTTATGAGGCGGGAATACATTCAGCGTACATAATTTCGGAGGCATATATTGACGGGATTTATGGTATACGTACAGGTCTTATGGCATTATTCGATTTTCTATCACCACAAACTCTTAGGGCGCTCATTGAATATCGAATAAGGCATGGTTTGCAAGACTTCGTGCATCTAGTGAGATCTCTAAAGACACTCCCACCGTTTTCATTCGTAAATGGTGGTATCGTTTTTATGAGAGATTTTTCTGGAAGAATTGTAAGCAATATTGCGGGCGACACATCAAAAATTCATGACGAGGTCATAAACAAATATCTTTCAGCTTACGCATATTATCCTATTGAAACATATGACGTTCTTTTATTAGGTGCTGTTTCTGGGAGACCGGAGAATCTTCATAGGGCGCTAGTTTTTACTGACGAAATTTCAAAGGAAAATGGAACCGTGGTATTATACGCCAAAAGATGGACATTAGATCCGGACTTCGAGAGCATAATATCACGGTTCTTAACAGTGGATGAGGAGGACGTTAAGATAAAATCCTACAAAGAAGCAGTAGCCTACGAAGTCGCTAAAATACTCTCCAGAAAGACCATCCTACTAGTAGGGGAAGGGAAGTCGCAATTGTTTGAAACATTCTCCGATACCCAAGAGGCTCTTGACATAGCCCTTGAAAAAGCATTTACAGCAATTTCTAGACCAAAAATTGGAGTCATGGCGTATGCGGATTGCGCTTTTCCAGCGCCTAGATGAGCAGGGTGGATGAATATGGACATATCAGAAGCTCAGAGGGCTATTTATCGAGAATATTATAAAAGGGATAGTGAAAGAGGTCTTGAGGGAACTTTTAGATGGTTTGTGGAGGAAATAGGTGAACTTGCAAAGGCAATAAGAGGAGAGGGCGACATAGAGGAAGAAATAGCAGATGTATTAGCTTGGCTTTTATCTATAGCTAATCTTCTGCATGTGGATGTTGAAAAGGCATTTATGAAAAAGTATGGATTTCTGTTCGGGGGTGAGCAAAGATGAGTGAATATAAGATCGATATAATAAAAATAGAGAAACCCTCTCCAGAAATAAACGTAATCATTGGGCACTCACATTTTATAAAAACTGTTGAGGACCTTTATGAGGCCATTGTAAACTCTGTTCCAGGAATAAAATTTGGCCTTGCGTTTTGTGAAGCCTCAGGCAAAAGACTAGTAAGATACGAAGGCACGGATGAAGAACTAATAAAGTATGCTATAGAAAATGCGAAGAAAATCGGCGCGGGCCATACGTTTGTGATAATGTTAAGAAATGCTTATCCTATTAACGTCCTAAACGCTATAAAAAACACATACGAAGTCTGTAGAATTTATACTGCGACAGCTAATCCATTACAAGTTATTGTCATAGAAACAGATCAAGGAAGGGGTGTTATAGGAGTTGTTGATGGATATACACCTCTAGGAGTAGAGGGTGACGAAGACATACAGGAAAGGAAGGAATTCCTTCGCAAAATAGGTTATAAGAGGTGACATTGGTTGGATAAAATCTCGATAATACCAATGTCGTCCAAAGCAAAAATTTTATACAAGCTCGTGGCATATTTAATGGCCTTTATGGCGTTCGTAATATTTATCTCATTCCCCCTAATTTTTACCTCTTTGCCTTCAAAATTTAGAAGCTCTGTTATTTTCACCATGTTTGGAGCGCTTCCATTATTTCATATTCCAGAAAATATTGCCTACTATTTAATTGTCGGATTATATGGGGTCACTTTTGTGTATTTCACGTACTTTACAATAAAAGGAGATATCAATAGGATATATCTTATAGGTGAAGGGTTCTTCTTAGCATTCTTATTAACTATAGTATTTTCTTTTTTCGGAGGAATATACGAAGGAAGTCCCGAAGATTTTACGAAAGAGTTATTATATAATTACAGCTACTATGTCCTACTTGCGCCATTATTCGAGGAACTATCTTTCAGGTTAATTATGATTGGAGTACCTCTTGCCATAATATTTTCAAGGATAAAATACCTCTTAGGAGGAATCCGTAGGGATCAGTTGAATATTGGCTATCTATTAGTCGTTATTTCTGGAGTGGTTTTTGGTATAGCCCACTACTTATGGGGAGGATGGGGGCCTACCAAGACTATACCCGCGACAGTTCAGGGCATATACTTAGGGTTGCTTTTCATATACTTTGACTTTTTGGCGGGATTAACCCTTCATTTTGTTACAAACGTAATTTCTTTTATGGGAGTTTTAAGCACCACCCAAATTTTAGAAGGAACGATATCCTCAGTAGCTATTTTGACTAGTATCGTTTCCATGATTATGATGGCAGGGTCTTTTCTCGTAATGATTTCCCTCCCAATAAGAATATATGAGAGATTGAAGGAAGGTGAAAGACGCCTAATTGTAATAGGAGTTGTAGGATATCCTGGGGCTGGAAAGACCGAGGTCAAAAACATTATAGAAAATAAGTTTAACATTCCAGGAATTTCTATGGGCGATGTGGTTAGAGAAGAAGCCTCTAGGGCGGGGATCCCACTTAATCCTAAAGATCTTTCAGAGTTTGCATGGAGAATGAGAAGGAGATATGGGATGGACATATGGGCTGTGAAGACGTTAGAGTATATTCGCTCAATGTGGCAAAAAGGCCTAATAAAGGATGCTGTGGTTATTGAGGGCATAAGGAGTTATGAGGAGGTAGAAAGATTCAAAAAAGAACTTGGAGAAGACTTTATAATAATTGGCGTATTAGCTCCCGAAAATCTTAGGCTTGAAAGGCTTCTAAAGCGTGGTAGAATTGACGAAGTTAAAGGGATTGACGATTTAAGAATTCGAGACGAGGCTGAAAGACGATTTGGACTTGATAGGGTTATTGCTGCTGCCGATTTTATAGTAAACAATACAGGTACACTTGAAGAACTCGAAAGAGTGGTTGAGTCTATAATGAGCACACTACTCCTTCGTGTTAGATTTAACAAATGAGATCTTAAACTTTGGTTCGTATCTTCTAACTTTTACATTTGATTGCTCAAATATAATTTGAGATGCGGGATCGGGATATCCTGCTGAATATACGACTTCTGAGATTTCAGCATTTACAATCATTTTTGCACAGATAATACATGGAAAAGTGGTTATATACATAGTAGCACCTTTTATTGAAACTCCAAAAACTGCTGCTTGAATGATGGCATTTTGCTCCGCATGTAAACCCCAACAAAGCTCGTGTCTCGATCCAGATGCCATATTTAACTCTTCTCTAATACAACCAACCTTTGAACAGTGGGGAAATCCTTTAGGCGGACCGTTATACCCAGTTGCTAATATTCGTTTGTCTTTTACTATTATGGCCCCTACCTTTCGTCTCATACATTTACTTCTCTGGGCCACGAGGTATGCTATTTGCATAAAATATTCGTCCCACGTAATGTCCTCTGGTTTAGGTTCTATCTTCTCAAGCATAAACATAACCTCTAAAATGGTAGTATTTGTTTTCAATCACACAAATGTGAGAAACACCTTACACCCATATTTACTTACCCTAGATTTATAATACTATGTTGCTTAACTCTTATATAAAAATAAAATAAGAATGTTTGAATACAGAAATCCACCAAAGATTGGCGTGATATAATATGAGAATTTACATAAAAGTAAAATTGTACCCCACAGAAGATCCTGAAAAAGTTAAAAGAGCAATTTTAAACATTTTTCCTGATGCAAAATTGGAAATTTTTGAGGATAAAATTGTAGCAGTTTCAGAGAGTCTCGAAAATATGAAAAAACTTCTTGAAACACAACATATAAGAGATACTGCCAGAGACATTCTTACGTCGTCTGTGATTGGAGATCATATTATCTTTAAGATAAATAAGCAAGTAGCAACCGTCGGTAAGATAAATTTTTCAATTTCTGAGGGACCATTAGGTGATATAGAAATCGACATTGACTGTGAGGGAGAGGATATAATGAAGATTATTGATTACGTTGCCCCTTCAACGCTACCCCCTGGCGTACCACCCAAAAAAGTCTCAGATGAAGATCTTATTGAACCTTAAAATCAGATGATTTTGAAAAAGACCTTTTTTGTACACGTATCTATGTATTTTCTAGGGATTGGAAAGGATGTTAAGTCCATTGCTAATGCTGATCTTTGAAAGATCTTTCTAGATTCCATTACTAGTTTCTTTTTGTCTTTTATTCTTGGACTATAATGGAATAGAAAAAGGAAGTCTACATTTGCTGATAAAGCTATTTTAGCAGCGTCTTCAGCAGTAGAGTGACCATATTCTATTGAAACGTCCGAATACTCGCTAGAGTATGAGGCGTCGTGGATAAGTACAGTAGCATTTTTGGAAAATAAAATGAGATCCTTTAAAGGCCTCGTATCGCTTGTGTAAACAAGACTCCTTGGGCATATCTCATAAGTTGAGAGCTCTAGAGGATCAATAACCCTTCCATTAACCGAAATCTTCCTTCCATTCTTTAGCTCCTTAACTTGGTTTGCAGAGAGATTTAGCTCTTTAACCTTTTGCGGATCCAACTTATATTTTGCGGTTTTTTCATCAATTCTCACGGAAATAGTTTCTATAGTATGATCTGCAGGGCCAAATCGTATAGTATATCTTTCAAGATCTAGAGAATCTCCAGGTGAAACTTCATACACCATAAGTTTAAAAGAAGGGTAATATGGGAATAGCTTGACGAGATTTTCGATAAATTCTATAGCCCCCGCTGGACCAATTATTTTCAAATCTTTTTTCCTGTCATAGAGAGCCATTGTATGCAAAAGACTAGGAAGTCCAAAGAAATGATCTCCATGGAAATGTGTGATTATAACACATTTTATTCTAAGAGGACTTATTCCGAGAGAATAGAGGCTCCTTACACAACCCTCTCCACAGTCAAGTAGAATATAGTCCGAATCTAGTTTTACTGCTATTGCAGGCGGATTGTTTTGTGGTGTTGGATGCGTACCCCCTGTTCCCAAAAAATATAATGTAAAATTGTTAAGCAATTAAATCACCATAAATTCTGGTAAATACCTATGTATCGTGTTAATGATTTATGAACACGATAGGAAATTATAGTTTTAAGTATCATATATTTCCTCCCAATTTTTAAGTGATGTTCTGCTGTTGGAAAAGATATGACTACATATCCTCCAGTTTTTAGTACTTTCTTGAATGCTTTGAACGAGTCTTCATATAATCTTGTGGATTTCTCTCCAAACGTTGATGCAGATCTACCATAAGGCGGATCGCATACAATTCCATCAATATTGTTAAAATGCTCAGTGATCTCTCTTACATCACATTTTATTATTTTTTTTGGTTTTATACCGTAAAATTCTAAATTTCTTATAGTTCCTCTCACCATTCTTTCGTCTATATCGCTTCCAAAAACTTTTATTCCCATCAATCCCGCCTCAAGTAATATTCCGCCAGTACCACAAAAAGGGTCGAGGAGAGTTTGTCCC
>CBEVQP010000003.1:0-24030 GCA_965552035.1 uncultured Thermoplasmata archaeon
TGCTATAATATATGTTCTGTTCTATATGACGTACGGAAAAGCGTTGCAGAATAAAGTCGTAAAGGCAGATCCCAGCAGGAAAACTCCTGCACACAGGTTGTATGATGGAGTAGACTATGTACCAGCGCATCCCGTCGTTCTCTATGGACACCACTTCGCGAGTATTGCAGGTGCGGGACCTATTGTAGGTCCAGCGCTAGCCATGGCATGGGGATGGCTTCCATCCATCCTTTGGGTATGGTTTGGAAACGTCTTCATTGGAGCTGTACACGACTATCTCGCTTTGATGGCTTCTGTACGATACGATGGCAAGTCTATACAGTGGGTATCTGGTAAACTCATGTCGAAGAGAACGGGAGCTCTATTTGAGGTATATATATGGTTTACGCTGCTTTTAGTTGTCGCAGCTTTCGTAGCAGTAGTTTCTAAGCTACTGAACACAATTCCAGAGGCTGCTACTGCGACTATATTGTTCTTGCTATCGGCAATAATTGTGGGAGTTCTAATGTACAAAGTAAAGGTAAACTTCTACGTAGCTTCTGTTATTGGAGTAATCCTTGTAGCTTTGTCCGTCTTTGCCGGATTTAAACTACCATTGAGTCTGTCGTATCATACGTGGAACATCGTAATGCTGGTGTATATAATAATAGCGGCGTCACTACCGGTTTGGGTCTTGCTACAGCCAAGAGACTACCTAAATGCGTACGTTCTATGGTTTGGACTTATCATGGGTGGTATAGCTTTTATAGGCCTTGCAAAGGGATTTGAGGTACCGGCATATACGGCCTTTACAGCGAACGTCGTTGCTAAGCAACCATCACCATTCTGGCCTACAGTGCCTTTGGTTATTGCGTGTGGTGCCTTAAGCGGATTCCACTCACTCGTAGGCTCAGGAACATCATCTAAGCAGCTCGATAACGAACTTCATGGACTACTCGTTGGTTATGGTGGAATGTTCACAGAGGGATTCTTATCTACTATCGTCATAACCTCCATCGCAGTTTATGGTGTCCAAATAACTGGCGTTAGTGTTTCGGAATGGGCATCACAATACATATTTAGCGGAGGTCTTGGAACGTTCACAACAGCATATGCGTATGGTTTGCGTGACTTCTTTGGAATAGAAGAGACAATAGGCAAGGTATTTGCTACGTTGTGGGTTTCTGCATTTGCTCTAACATCACTTGATACCGCTACGAGACTTGGAAGATTTGCATGGCAAGAGCTCTTTGAGATGGCAGTAAAGGATAAAGAATCAAGCGCATACAAGATTATAACCAACAAATGGCTTGCATCTGCAGTAATAGCTCTTATAGGAGTTGCAATGGCTTGGCAGGCTGGATATAAGATCCTATGGCCGGCATTTTCTGGTATGAACCAGCTACTAGCGTCAATTGCAATGATAACAGCTTCTGTATGGGTTGCTAAGGTACAAAAAGCTGGAAAGTGGTCTTATGCCGTATTGATTCCAGCACTATTCCTCTGGATTACAGTCACGGCAGGCCTCATATGGTATATAGTATTCATTCCTAACGATGTGCTAGGCATCACCACGGCAATTGTAGTAAAGACAATACTAGGAATAGGCCTTATACTTAACTTCTTATTGGCCTACGACTTCTATGTTGCATGGAGGAAACCTGCAGAAGCTTTTGAGGAAGTTCCGGCCTGACTTTCCTTTTATTTTTAATTTTTATTTGAGTTGAGGCGTGAAAAATGAATTTTAAAAAATATTTTCTACTTGTAAAATATTTCTTTAAAGGGTTCTTTTCTTCGTTTAGGGAGAGTGCTGTTTCTTATATTGAATTTGAGGAAAAAGAATTGGAGAATGTTTTTGCGCTTTTACTCATGGCGTCTTTTGTAGGAATACCATCACCACCTACGACACTCGTTATTAGAATAATGCCTTATATGGCCCGAGAGATTATAATTATGCAATCAAGATCACGAAGAATGGATGATCTTCTTGGCGAGCTAGCAGGAATGTTTGAAATTACATAAGGTCGGGGTAATTATGAGGGACTATCTATTTCCAAAGAGAGAAACAAGAGTGAACATAGTTGTAGGGAAAGGAGGGACCGGTAAAACAACGATCTCTGCAGCTCTTTCAGTAGTCTTGGCTCTTAAGGGATATAAAACGTTAATAGTATCTCTTGATCCTGCTCATAATCTTGGGGACGTTCTAGGCGTGTCGCTAGGAGATAGTCCAAAAGAGGTCGTAAATAACCTCTACGCAATGGAGCTTGACATGGAGAGTATAATTGCAGAGTACCTAAAAAACTTGGAGAAAAGTATGAAAAGCATGTATAAATACCTTACAACAATAAATTTGGAGAAGTATTTTGAAATACTCTCATACTCTCCTGGGATAGAAGAATACGCCACTCTAGACGCAATTTCCGAAATTCTTAAAGAGAAAGAGAGGTGGGATGTAATAGTTTTTGACACCCCTCCAACAGGCCTTACTCTCAGGGTTTTAGGTTTACCTCGAATATCAATTATCTGGACTGAGAAGCTAATAGACCTTCGTAGGAGAATATTAGAAAAAAGAGAAGTTATTGAGAAAATTAAAGGCGAAACTCGCATAAAGTTGGGTGATGAAGAAGTAAGGATACCTACAAAAGAAGAGGAAGATCCCGTTCTCAAAGAGCTAAAGGCATATTATGATGAGGTTAGACACGTGTATGAAATATTGAGGGATCCCGAGATTACTACTGTGATCGGCGTTATGAATCTTGAGAGACTATCATTCTATGAGATTTCAAGGGCCTTTGATACTCTTAAGAGGTTTGAAATACCCATGAAGCTATTGATTATAAACAAGGTGTTAGAAGAGGATGCTGCCAAACAAAGTTTGCCGGGAATAACAAAGCTTCAAGAGGAGGTATACTTGGAGGTCATTAAACACTTCAGAAACCTTGATATAGAAAAGATAGGCCTTCTTCAAGAGGAGCCTCGTGGTGTGGATACACTCTCAAAAATAGGTAAAGTAGTACTGGAGGGCCATTAAATGTCTGTAGGTTATGAGCTTTTAGCTGCAATTATTGTTCTGGCAGGAGCAGCAACTCTCCAGTTCTTTAGAGGAAGGAGACTTAACATATTGTTAATGGAGCACTATTTGAAATCGATAGAGCCCATACTAAGGCCATATCAGGACAAGAATTATACGTGGTTGGGAGGTTACGTAGGATACAGAGCAGCGTATACTGTTAATAGGAATAACATCAGGACTTTTGAATATACCTTGGTGCTTCTTCCCAGACAGAGTCTTTTGTATTTCCCTATATCTCTTTTGACAACACGGCACGACAAGATATTCTTCGTTGTGAGGCCGTATAGTCAAATAAAAAGAAACATTCATGTTATTCAGAAACACTATTATCGCATAAAGCCAAAGATAGAGGAGGAGGAAATTCTCGAAAAGACAACAATTGAGGTTAATGGAGTAAAATATGATGTTTTATACGAGAGGAAAAAGGATGTGGACTTTATAGTAAGGTTCTTAGAGTCTATGCCAAATGTAAAAGATGTAAAACACGTCTCTTTGACGTTATCTACCAACGTTTTCTATGTATTGCTTAGACCTAAGCCTGAAACAGCGAGAGAGTGTGCAAAAAAGATAGTGGACTTCGTAAATATCAAATTGAAAGAATACTTTGAAGAGTCTTAGTGAGAACGCCTTTAGGACGATTTGTATGCGAGCTGTGATGTGATATATATAAGTGGAAGCTAATTATTTTTAGCAAAAATTACCCTATTTAATCAAGTTTGAGGTGGTCTATTTGCGTAGTGGAATTACAAAATTATTAATCCTCAAGCTCCTTCACGAAGGCCCCAAGAGCGGTTATGATATTGTCAAAAAAATAGAAAGCATTACGCAAGGTTTGTGGAAACCCAGTCCTGGAGGCATATATCCCATTCTAGCATCGCTTGAGGAGCATGGCTTAATAAGATCGGAAGAAACTCACGGTAAAAGGATTTATCATATCACCGAAAAAGGAAAAGAGAAATTTAAAGAGTATAAAGAAGTTGAGAGGGAGATCAGGGAAAAGATTTCTGCTTTGATAAGGGTACTGGCAAACATAATGGAGGAGGAAGAGATAAAAGAAATAGCTTATATCCTGGTACCAGAGAACGTCCCAAAGAAGTATAAGAAAATAGTTAAGGTGGAAAAGGAAGTACTTCAGATTATTGCAAAACGTGTTAGGACGTTGTTAGAGAGTGAAAGAAAAGATCTTGCTATAGAGCTTCTCAAGGAAATATTAAAGAAATCTGAGGAATATCTGAAAAAGGCAGGAATAGATGTATTAAAGAAAACCTCCGTAGAGGAGATTATAGAAAGCCAGACTATAGTAGATTAAATTTCACCCAAAGCCTTCTTCACTTTGTATTCTATCGTCTCGGGTTTATCTCTCCTATCGTCAATTTTGATAAGAGTCTCTATTCTTCCTATTCCTTGGGATGCAAACATTTCGTGTACGTCTCGAATGAACTCAAAAAACTTCATCATCTCTTCAGGTTTGAGTTCGACCGTTGTGCACATAGGCCCCACTTCGAATTTGAATCCTCGCTTCTTGAGCTCCTTTATGGCCTGTTGCACGTACTTTCCAACACTAGTTCCTACGCCCATAGGAACAATAGAAAATGCGATAAGCATATTTTCACCTCCTTAATCCCTAAAGATAATAAAATAGGAAGTTTTACATTATTTTTTCTTTAGACTTCTCGACCGTTTAATTCTGAAGCCCACGTCCCCACCACAAAAGGGACACCTATCATATTTCTTGTCAAGGACTTTTCCACAAGATTTGCACACGACCTCCCACTCAAAGATTCTTTTTATGTCTTTACTTAGATAGCTCATGTATTCTATGTTCAACTCTTCACAGACGTTTTGGATCGACAAATCGTTCGTTACTACAACACCTTTATGCTCTAAGGCCAGGGCAATAACTTCAATATCAGCATCAGAAAGCCTATGAATGTCTCCCGTCTTTTCTGCGGCTTTCCTAACCTTTTCGATGCACTCTTCTTCTGGTTCGTAGAATCTTATGCTCTCTTCATAGTAGGCTAAAATATGCTCTGGAAGTTCATTTCTGAATTTCTTAAGCTCGTCATAAACTTTCAGTGGGGCAATCATTACCTCGCCCATGAAGCCGGAAAGGATTGCTGAGGTGTCTAATACGAATACTTTCACACAAATTCACCTAGGAGTGCTGCTAGGATGAGTCTAAATTAAGTGACAGCTATCAGATATATGAAAATCAAAATATTAAAAGATAGCATCGATTTAATAACCTCGAGATTTGGGAGGTATTTAAGATGGTAAGCTTACAATTCGTAGAAGCCTACAAAGAGTTTGGAAAGGGAATTAGAGGGTTTTCAAAGAACATTTTGGAAAAATTTACAGATATTACTGAATTTAAGGAAGAAAAAGGAGTTATTGTTGATATAAAGGCTAAAAATTTCGAATTTTCAACTTTTCATGAAAATTTGGGATTCTATCTCGTAGTATATGATGAAAACGTGGCAAAAATCTTTGAAGAGACAAAACTCATCATTACTGCTGCAGGAGAACTCTTAGCTATCGGCTCTTGGGACTATGTTTCATATGAGATAGATCTTGGAGAGGGTGAGGTAAATCCTGACGTTCTAGACGAGATTATCAATGAAGAGATTCTCCTAGAGGAAGAATTTGACGATTACTTGGAGATGACATACGAAAACCTGAATATAAAGCTATACAAAAATAAGATTCGAGTAGAGATCTCCATGAGCAATCTGAGTGGTGCGAGAGGTAAAATAAACGAAATTTTAAAAGAACTGGAAAAGAGAATTCGAGGCGTTTAGAAGAATGGAGTCTTACAGAATTTTTGATATGCTTTATGAGAAATATGACAAATGGTACGAGAAAAACAAGATAATAGCAGAAAACGAACTTAAGGTGCTAGAAAAACTTAAGCCTTCAGGTTTGAGTCTCGAAGTGGGCGTAGGTACGGGCTACTTTGCATCGAAACTTGGAGTAAAAATTGGAGTAGACCCCTCCGTTAATATGCTCAAGATAGCTAGAAAGCGAAATATCGAAGTAATTGCAGCGTTCGGGGAAAGGCTGCCTTTTAGAGATTCTGTTTTTGATTATGCATACCTTATAGTAACCATATGTTTTGTGTCAAGCCCTATAAAAGTTCTAAAAGAGATATACAGGGTACTAAAGCCAGGAGGAAAACTTATAACAGCATTTATCCCAAGAGACTCAGCTTGGGGAGAATACTACGCAAAAAAGAGGGATAGTCCATTCTATAGAGTTGCAAGGTTTTATACGAAAAAAGAAGTCAATGATATGCTTATAAAAAGTGGATTCGTTCCAAAGAGGTGTTTATCCACATTACATTTTTCTCCAGAAGATAAGCCTGTAGTTGAAGAACCAAAAGAAGACGATAAAGGCGGATTTTTAGCCATTTTATCGGAAAGACATTAGAAAATTTTCATATAAAGCATTGAAATAAGCGTTGCGATAATAGTGTTCGTTCCCGCAACGATAAATATGTGTCTATAAGCCCTTTTTAGTTGGGATCCGAAGTATTCGTTGGAAAATATTAGACAGAAGTGCGCCGGGCTGAGCATCATCCCGAAGTGTCCAAATGCATATGCTAGGGGGGCGTACATTGATGGTGCCTGTAGGATTACTGGAAGAAGGATTGGATATGCCACCGTTACGTAGGCAAATGAAATTCCAGTGAGAAGTCCTATGGCAAACGGTAGAATTGCGATAAGACTAGTTATGGGGAAGCCAATTGAAGAGAGATATGTTGTAAATCCTTCAGCAACGTTATATGTCTCAATGGTAGCTCTATAAAAGAATGCTGCTATTATTGCAGCAATAAGCGAAGGTTTTAGGCTCTTTCTGAGATTTTCTTTGAGGGTTTTTATCTTTGGTTTGTGAATTATGATGGCAGCTATTATTATAAAGGGTAGAGAGGCTACGAGAATGTCTGGAGAGCTTATTTTCAGGGAAAATACTGGGCTAATAACGGTCAGAACTAAGACAACAAAAACTGTGAGAAATATTGGCCATCCACTATAGATTATCCTCACGAAATTTCTGATATTTCCTTTCGATACATTCGTCTTAAACTCCTTAAGCTTGGGATAAAAGTAAAAGACCCCAAAGAGAATTCCCGTGAGAGCAAAAGGTGCTTGAAGGAGCATAATTTTTGTAAGGGGAAGCCCTACCAAAACCTGTTCGTATATTATTGCCTGGTAGAAAAGCCAAAAATATTCCCATACGTGTCTAAACCAATAATTAGATGCTGTTAGAACATCTGGAGGAGTGTCTTTTGGATTCAAGGAGTTCTTAACAAGGATAGCAGACACTAGAGCTCCTGCGGGCATGGGGATGAGTCCTATAATAGAAGGTATGAGAACCACAACATGCCTCCTGTCAGAGAACGTTTTTCTGGCAGATTCTTCAAGAATCTTGTTTAGCTCTGTAGATCCAATTACTCCAGTCATTGTTAGCATAAAGAGAATAATGGCCAACGTCCTAAGGTTTTTATAATCTACATACGCCTTGACTAAAATTACGTCTATCGGGAACGTGCCATAGAATATTAGGTTTAGAACTATGACAGTAAGAGCTGCTGATAAAATTGCAAGGAATATAGGGCCTTTTCGGATGACAATAATTGCAAGAATTATGAACGAAAGCAATACTGAGAGAACGCTGATGAGTCCGAGATCCATTAGACCACCTATTCTAATTAGACTCTGAACTTCAAAACATAACGAGCATGTTAATAAAAAGCTTATTCATCTTTTTTGCACATGCGTTTGGATGTTCAAATACAAACAACATTTAAAACTCAAACATCCTTAAAAATCAATCAAGAAAGATCATAAGAAAACTCAGAATCTCTAGAGGGTGTTCTCAAGATGCTGAAGAGAGCAATTATAACATCTTTTGCAATAGTTCTTATAGTATCGCAGTTGTTTTGGATCGCAACACCCATAAGTGCTCAGAGCCAAGAAAGGAAATTAGAGATGATTTATATAAGCGATAAAAACGTAAAGGATTTAGTCTCCGAGGGAATCTTAAACGGATCAGGAACTCCAGACGATCCATATGTATTAGAAAATTACATCGTTTATAGCTCTGTTTTGCCAGGGATATGGATTGTAAACGTCTCAAATATTGTCATCAGGGATGTAATCATAACCAAGTTTAGAAACGTAACAGGTTTTGGAAGAAGCGGAATCTCTATTCAGAATGCGACAAATGTAGTCATCGAAAGCGTACAAATAAATTATGTTGTTCACGGAATCCTTATAGGAAATTCCAAGAACATAAAAATCAAGGATCTAGATTTTTTCATTAATAACGATGTAGGATATGCGCTTCAGTTTTACAATTGTACTGATGTAATGATAGAAAACATAAGGGTGGCTTCAGGACACGTCATGCTCGTAAGGGGGGACCATAAGGAAAACTATGACATCAAAGTAAAGGACGTGTATAAGGCCTATGGAATGATATTGTTTAGACCCTTCAAGTATTATTTTGATGTTGACGAGGTGTACTTAGCTCCAGAGGAAACGCAAAAACTTGAGGAACGTATGTATGGAGGAATGTTTATTGCATACGCAAAAAAAGTAGTCCTTGATAGTATATATCTTGCAGATGATTTGTTAGTTATCAATGTGGATGAATTTGGTGCTTGGAATATAAGAATTGAAGGGGCAAATTATGGAATTTATGTAAAGAATACATCAAAAGTTGGAGTTTATTGTTCTGTGATGAATAACACTGTTTATGGAATTCTTGTAGACGATTCTCAATCTGTGTCGATTAAGAGCTCTATGATAAACTTTAATTCATATGGCGTTTACCTCTCAAACGCGGATTCCTTCAATATCTCGCATAATTTTATTAACAAAAGTACAGTGAACTCTATATATGTCAAGAACTCCAGAAATGGGAGCATCCTCTACAATATACTCACAAATGTTGGAAACCAAGCAATACTGCTTGATGATGGTACCGAGAACGTTAAAGTGGCATTTAATACAATTTATAACGTAGGGCAGCTGAGCGAACATTACACTTTTTATGCGACTGATAACGGCAAGAACAATACGTGGACCTCTAACTTCTATGGTCCGTTTACCCCGGCGGAGGTGTACAATATCACGGGATCTGCGAGGGCTTCAGATACATCACCTATGCTTCAACCGATACCTACGCTTTTCCTTACATTAGGAATAAACAGCTTTCCGTCAAAAGAAAGAACTTTGTATGTGATGGTCGAAGTAGCAATTTTTGACGAGAATAACGGCACTATTGTAGGTCTAGGAAACCAAACGGTCGTGATAAATGGAAAAACACTCACAACAGATCCTACAAAAGGCTGGATAGGGAATTACTTGACCTTTGACGATGATGTTATCGTAGCGGAGTACAATAACACAGAGCTAATAATACCCCTTCCCGAAATCAGTGTTAAAAAGAGTATTTTGGGATATCTTGGAATTGGCCTAGTAGTATTGGGTATTGGCCTTATTGCATTTGGAATATATATCTCTCAAAAACAGAAGAGACAATAAGTCCTCATTCCCATTTACTTTATTTTTGGTTTTCGCAAGAAAAATACGTAGAATACTATAGCTATAAGGCCGAAGAAAATGAAGGGAATTAAGTATTTTATTTCAAGCGGCATAAACCCTTCTGTAGGTTGCGGGGCTACGTATTCGCCTCCTTTTTTAGAAAAAGTGACAACGTAGATGTAGTTGTAATCTCTAAGGATTCGAGTTACCACGGTAGCCATGCTTTCGTTCATTATAACCCCAGTGTATGGAAACCCCGGGAAATATGTGTAAAGCACCTCGCCCGTGGTTACGTTTACCATTGCCAAAGTGTTATTTCTTAGGGATAAAAGTATGAGATTCCTTTTATAGTCAAGAACTGTGAGGACATTATCTAAGAATACCTCTCCTGAACGTAGATCTATAAAATAGGTGTAAGAGAACGCGTATGGATAGTAAATGGCCCTCACAATGAAGAATTTCTTAAATAATCTCTCACTCAGAGAGTATACGGCAACAACTTGTGTATAATTAGAAGATGATGGATAAGCAGCATCTTTAATGCTAAGAAACACGTTGCCATCACGAATATCCAGAATCCTTATTGTTCTCTTCTCTGAGTAGGTAATCCTCTCCAATAGAGTGTTGTTTCCGATTATTGAGACGTTTCCGGATGATTCTACTATCCCAAGAATCCCCTCGTTCGAGACATAAAAGTCTACAATTTTTCGGGGATCAATAGGCAGATATGTAGGATCTATTTTGTACGTGAGCATGTTTCTATGGTAAATTTCGGCGTATGTTGGATATACTGCTATTGCCCAATCACCTTTCACGATTACCCGCTCACAATCGCAGATTTTCTTTAGTTGCGGCAAAATATATAGAGAATTGTTAAAGAGTAGATAGTCTCCAAGGACAGAGATGTTGCCCTCAAAAATACGTTCAAAAGTTCTATTTTCTAAAATATAAAGGCTGTGAGAGCTTACTAGGAATATTTTATCGCCGTATATATACAACTCTCCCCTTTCGGGAGCTTTACATAGAATTTCTATAGGAGAATATTTCTTAATAATGAGGACATCAAGCGTTTCGACAAGGGCAAGAGAGACTTCTTCGCTACTTCCTATACTAATTATTCCGCCTTGGACATATCCTCCGCCTACAATAGCGATGGTTAAAATAACGAAAAATTTCGTTAAATCCAAAGGAACCACACTCCACTATAGTTAATATTCTGTGCCTCAAATTTAAATAGATTTGTGATAAGGCTATTTTTGGGAGAATGTTATGAATTTCTTGATTTTTGTGGCGAGAAGTAGCAATGTGATAGTGAATGGGATATTAGGAGAGGAAATTTTGAAAATAAAAAATAAGAACACTTATATTCTAAAAGTTTTTAAGGATATTCTAAGTAGAATAACTTGCTGAGGTGACAACGTGAAACGCCATAACAGGGATCGAGGTCTTACATTGGTAATCCTCACGACCTTTCTGTACTTCTTTACCCTGGGTGTGAGCACGTCCATTATTGCAAGATACTCCAGAGAGTTAGGAATGAATATAGGGCAGGTGGGCATAGTATGGTCAATAACATTCCTTGCAGCAGTCTTCTTTAGACCTATCGCAGGTCATTATGGGGACAAAATATCATCGTTTTCTATGATGGCCCTTGGAAGCGTATTACTTGGAATTTCGAATATCGTCTTTACAATTACACAGACATCTTTTGGATTGTCTGTGGGAAGATTTTTGACTGGTGTTGGTAATGCATTTTTTATCACGACGTCCATTGCTGCTGCTTCTTTGGTTGTTCCTATAGACCGCTCTGGTGTGGCGTTAAGTTATAGAGCAGCTGCAGTATCTTTTGGAACCTTCGTTGCCCCTCCAATTGCAGGATACATAGTAGATATTTGGGGATACGTTTGGGCATTTAGGCTTGCCGTAGTAATGGCTATTGTGAATACAGTTTTATGTTTAGTACATCGGGAGAACAAGGAAACATCATCTGAGGATCATTTTGAAAGGCATACCTGGAGGAGCGCGTTTAATACTGTCGTAATTTTGGCTACAGTTTTGGCAATTTTTGGTGGAGGACTCTTTTCTGGTTTTAGAGGACTTATTCAGACACACTATAGAGACTTAGGGTATCCGAGCAGTTATTATGGGCTTATAATGGCAATGTTTTCTGGCATAAGCACCATTACAAGGCTTTTTGTACCTAAATTAACCAAGGAAGATCCTAATAAGTCCTATCTTTTGGCAGTTGCAGGTTACATGCTTTTATTCGCAGGTACAGGTTTGTTGGTAATACTTTACCAGTATCCCGAGTCATTTATTGTTGCAGCAATCTATGGTGTAGGGTTTGGTTTTATAGTTCCTACAATTCAACATTTAATTTCATATTATACAGAAAGAGCTGTAAGAAACAGAGCTATGGCAATATATGCTATCGGCTTTGACGTAGGGGGATTTGTAGGGGGGCTTACTTTCTCATATACGGCAGAGTTTTATGGATATGTAAGCGCCTATTTGGCAATGATATTCTTCCCAATAACCAACATCGTAATAATGTTTCTCTACAATACTCTGCTAAGAAGATCTCGGAATTTAAGGGAGAGATAAGACATAACTAGTAAACCCTCGTTCCTACAGGAACATCATCGCTAACGGTTATTAGATGAACCTTGCCGCTAGGCTCTTCAGCTACTAGTAACATCCCCTCGCTTACGACTCCAGAAAGCTTTTTTGGTTTTAGATTTGTGACGAAGATCATCTTTTTTCCTAAGAAATCCTCAGGTGAGTACTGATCTGCAAGTCCAGTTATGATTGTTCTTGTTTCATTACCAAAATCAACTAAGAGCTTTATTAGCTTCCTTGTTCTTGGAACTCTCTCAGCGCTAACTATACGGCCTACGCGCATTATAAATTTCCAAAATTCTTGTACATCATACAACTCCTCATCCATACATCATCACTTCGTATTATTTTCTTTATATCTAGCAACGGATGCTAGATAATCCCCTTTAAAGACATACCTCCACGCAGCAAGCCCAGTAACAAATCCACTTACCTTCGAGGAAACTATGTTATCATCGACCTTTCCAAGAACATCATTTTCTTTGATGAACTCACCCAAAACATCTTCCGGATAAAAGAATCCGCTATATTCCGACTTTATTCTTTCAATTCGAGATAAGTATCTTTGATTAACAGCACATCCCTTTCCTTCAACAATTTCAAGATTTCTCAGTAAATTGAGTAGTATGTCTACGAGTTTCCTGCCCCACTCTGGGGAGAAGAATCCTTGACCACCTACTGTCTCAATTATTGCACCAGGAATACCGGCATGGGTAGCTTCTATAAAAAGCTGTCCCCGAAGACCTGTAGATTCTACCACAATTTCCCACGGGATTTTTGATACGAAACTTTTTACAGCATCAAACTCCTCGTGAAGTGCAAGGATGTATTGGTAGGAATGGTTTCCAGCACAGTGAAGATCTAGAACGTAGTCTGAGCTTAAGGCATCTTCCCAAATGGAGGTTACTATTCCGCGCGTAATAGGAGATCCAGAACCCTCTGGAAACACCCTATTTAAGTCCACGTTATCAACGGGGTTCTCTCTTTTTCGCGCTTCAAAGCCAAGGGGATTAACTACCGGAACTACAACAACGCTTCCAGCAACTTTTTCTTTCTTAAGCTCTTCAATTAATTCTATAGCCGCGTAAACGCCAGTAGCTTCGTCACCATGTATACCAGCCGTGATAAGTATTCTAGGCTCTCCAGATCCGAAAACGTATTTCTTTAGTGAGACACCGGAGAATTCTTCCACAATCTTTCTCAACATTTTACACACCCTTCGGAATTATATGCTAGAAATCAACTCTAATCTTCCAGCCTTTTTAGCTCTCCAAGTGGCAATACGATACATTATATATGACAAGACCATGAAAACAACAGCGCTAACTAAGAATCTGATCATAAGGTCATGGACGTGTAGAGTTGCAAGAAGAGGATCTGTGTCATATCCAAGAACAGACCTTCTTAGCAAAGAATACCAATACGTGACTGGAATTCCAAAGGAGATCCATCTTGCCCATTCTGGAAGAACTGTTAGCGGGTATACTGCACCTGAGAAGACGTAGAAAATTGCCTGAAGACTTCTGCTTATTACACGACCACCTCTTGGCATGACGAATATTATAGATGCAAGAGTAAGGCCAAGAGCAATTGATGCCAGTATTCCTAGAAGAAGGGAATACCCATAGAGTCCTGGATTGAAATTAATGGGGAGGTGATAAGCGTAGAAAAGGATAAACGCATAGATTACTCCAACAAGCGCCATAAGCATGTGAGAAAATGCCCTTCCGATAATCATCAAATAGTATGAGAAGGGCGTTATAAACATGTATTTTAGCACTTTATAGTGTTCTCTGTCGTCTTCTATAATCCAGGATGTGGTAGCTATAGCGTCGGTTAGCACATATGCGTGTGCTTGTCCTATAATCACGTGGGAAAGAGCTTCAGGATTATAATATCCAACGGCCCAGTACATAAAAATGACTAAGAAAACGCTGGCTATGGGAAGAGCTAACGCGTAAGTAATGTATATGAGAGGATTTCTTGCCCAGTTAAGAGTTATTTTAAGTCCAAGCCAAATTGACGTGTATAGTCCCTTTGCATAACTTTTGAGCGTCATTACTGCCACCTCAAAGTAAGTCTTGCCTCGGCCTTTGCCATGTGCTCCATCTTTTTAAGGGCATATCTGGCAAGGATTATGTAGAATATTCCGTAGAGAAGTAGCGTAAGCTCCTCATACTTAAGGGGAAGTAGACCCCACGTGGCACCGAACATGGATTGCCTTACTGCGTCAAGACCGAAAGCTAGAGGTACTAAACTTGCCATAAATGCTAGAGGATACCCAAGAGTTTTTATCGGAAAATATGACCCTGAGAGGACGTGCATAGGCTCCATCATAAGGTCAGCGACGGCCCACACTTGACGACCCCACATAAGGAATAAAGATGAGAATGCCATTCCAACACCATAGAGAGCAACAAGTGCAAGTAGGAAGGACAATATTAAATGACCTGGCATTTCTACATAAATAGGAGCTCTAAATATTAGTATTCCTGAAACAAATATTATTACTGCTCTAAATGTTGTCATAGTCATGCCGCCTAGAGCCATTCCCGTCAATAAAGCCATTCTGTTAATGGGAGCTATTATATACATCTCTAAGAGACCATCTTCTTTGTCCCAATAAAGTTGCATAGCCATACTCCAGATAACGTTATCCCAGTAGGATAATAGCGAGCTTCCTAGAATTGCAAAGCTGTAATATTCCTTCGGAGCGTTTATAGACTTATATATCAAAACTAACGCGGCCATATACATAAGAGAGACTATCGTCCCTCCAACAGTCCATCTAGCCGCCCTTACAATAGCTACAACTCGCGGGTATGCCCTTGCAACGATAGTTCTCCACGTAACGTTCTCATTCTTCATCTCCAAGCCCTCTTCCTACGAGGGAAATGAATACATCTTCTAATGACGGCTTTTGAAGATGGAAATACTTTAGCTTACCTCCCGACTTTATTATCGCTTCTAGATATTCGATAATATCGTTCTCTCCTTCACCGACAATTTTTCCTTTATAATGACCCGGAGAAATTTCTTTTAAGTCCGTACCCCTAATTCCCGCAATTCCAGAAGGAGGCGTTGTGCCATAGAATTCAATTATCGCGCTTATGTAGTTTTTAGCGATTTTCCTTAGCTCTTCTACAGAACCTACAGCTACAATTCTACCCCTGTCGATAATGGCTATTCTATCACAAAGCTCTTCTGCCTCAAGCATGTAGTGTGTTGTAAGCAATACAGTCCTATCGGGATTTTCCCTTAACCACGATTTTATGAAATTTCTTATTATCTTGGCCGTTGTTACATCTAGGCCAAGTGTAGGTTCATACAGAAAAATAACTAGAGGATCTGTGAGAAATCCTCTTATGATGTTCATTTTTTGTCTTTCTCCTAGCGAAAGTGTTCTAACAAAATCCCTAAGCTTATCCTCAAAGCCTATTCTTTCTGCTAATTCTCGTATCCTTCTCTTAGCTTCTGGTGTTGGGATTCCATAAAATTGAGCAAACATCCACAAATTTTCTTCTACTCTCAAAAGACCATATCCTCCATATTCTCCTCCCGAAACAAGGTTTATTATAGGCCTTATCTTATAGTCCTCTGTTTTTACGTTGTATCCATGGACAAAAGCCTCGCCTCTTGTGGGGAGGAGAAGTGTAGTGAGAATCCTAATCAGAGTTGTCTTTCCAGCACCATTTGGTCCTAGAATACCAAATAGCTCACCAGTCTTTACTTTTATATTCACATCTCTCAGTGCTACTACTTCCCTGTCTTTGTCTTTGTATATTCTCCAGAGGTCTATTGTCTCCACAGCATATTTTGCAGGCATCGCAGATGACCTCCATACTACAAGTTTAGAGGGAGGTTCTATTTAGACTTTTATGTATTCGCGTAGATGAACTCGTTGAAGAGGCCTAGTGTCTCTTAGTAGAAGGATTCTCATAATCGAGTTTCTCCAGAATGCCTCGGAATTTTAGCTAACATTTATTAAGGACGAAATATGGTACTTTAGTTGAGGGGGAGCTTAATATAATTGTTTAGAGGTGCGTTTAATGCATCCAAATCTGAACTTTGATAAAATACTCAAACATGCAGAGAAGATGAACGTTGATCATGCCATAGTAAGATACAACAAGAGAAAATACGAATACATTCTTGTGACTAATGGTGTCGTCGACGAATTGACATACACTGACAACGAGGGCGTGGGAATCACTGTTATAGTAAACGGTGCCCCAGGATATGCCTACACAACAAAAATAGATGAAAAATCTCTAGTAGAGACTCTTGAGAGAGCTGTTAAGGCTGCGAAGGCGTCTATAGGAAAAGCATACAAGATAGAGCTTTCTGAAGTGAAGCCGGTAGTAGATAGGGCCGTAAGCCCATACAAAGAGTGTCCCTTTGAAGTCGATGAAAAGGAAAAGATAGAGCTTCTTAGAGATGTAAACTCAGTGGCAAAAGACTTCCAGGAGGTTAGATCAGCATCTACTGCTATGGGTGCCGAGCTTCATTATAGACACATAGTCTCTATAGAGGGAACAAACGTTGAGGTGACTACAAGGCTTGTTGGGTTCAGACACTTAAGCGTTGCAGGAGAAGCAGGATCTCTTGAAAGAGTGAGTGATGGAAAGTCGTATTGTGCGGGCTACGAATTCATAAAGGGATACGACTGGCGTGAAATGGCGGAAGAGGTTTCAAAGCTTGCAATAGAGTCCTCTAAGGCAAAGCCTCCTGAGGCGGGTAAGCATACCGTAGTTTTAGAGCCAGACGTTGTAGGATTGTTAATCCATGAAGCATTTGGTCACGCTAGCGAGGGAGACATTGTTTTTGCTGGTGCTAGTGTTTTGGCGGGCAGGAAAGGGCAGAAGGTTGGTAGCGAACTTATAAGTGTTGTTGATGAGGGGATTGTAGAGGGAGGATACTTTTATCCGTACGATGACGAGGGTACACCAAAGAAGAAAACGTATATCGTGAAGAACGGGGTTTTGATGGGATATTTAACTTCCAGAGCAATTGCTAAGGCCCTCAATATTGAACCTACGGGAAATGCAAGGGCAGAGAGCCATGAACATCAGATTCTTGTAAGACAGACAAATTATTACATTGAGCCTGGAGATATGAGCCTTGAGGAGTTGTTGGAAGACATCGACTATGGAATTTACATAACTGCCAAAGGAGCCACGGGAGGAGAGGTTAATAGTGCAGCGGGCACATTCACGTTTGGCGTAGGCTATAGCAGAGTTATAAGGAGAGGAGAGCTTGCGGAGCCTGTTCGTGGTGTAACGCTAACAGGGATGATTTTAGATGTGCTTAACAACGTTGATGGGCTTGGAAAGAATCTTGAAATTCACACGAGCGTTTTTGGTGGTTGTGGAAAGAGCGGTCAAAGAGTACGCGTCGGTGATGGTGGACCTCACATAAGGGTAAGAAACATGATTGTAGGCGGAAGGTGATTGGTTTGATTGATTACGATAAAATCTTCAAAAAGGCTGAGAGTTTGGGAGCATCTGATATAGAGGTTGTGGTGTTAAAGGAGAACTCAAACCATGTAAGTACTGCTAGAGGCCTTGTATACGAGTTAAAAGTGGGAGAAACTATAAAATTGGGGCTTAGAGCATCTGTTGGAAAACGTACTGCAGGAATTTCAGCCGCAATAACCCCCAACACCAATATAGAAAGTTTGGTTGAGAAAACTATAGAAATAGCAAAAAACAGTCCAGAAGATCCCGATTGGCCTGGAGTAGCTAAAGGATTATCAAAAGCGGATGTTAAAGGAGTTTTCGATGATAAGCTTGCTACACTACCCATAGAAGATGCTATAGATGTAGCAGTAGAGTCTGCAAAACTCGTAAACGATTATCATGCAAACGTTTTCCCAATATCATCTGGCGTGAGAATTTATACGACAGAAGTCACGATTGCTAATAGCTACGGTGAGGAAGTCTCTAGGAAGGCTACATCAATGTTCTTTGGCATTATGGCTGGGGCAAAAGATGGAACAAAAAATGGGTCATATGGAGAGTATATGATTCTTAGAAGATTCTCTGACCTTAAATATGACGAGGTTTCAAACCTCGTAGCTCAAAGGGCTTTGGATTCTCTTGATGCGAAGCAGATTCCAACAGGGAAGTATGATCTGATTTTTGAAGGACGCATATTCTCTTTGTTACTAGAAACACTTCTGGCACAGGCAGTAAGCGCATATAATGTGCAGATAGGAAGATCTCCACTAAGAGGCAAAGTTGGTGAGGAGATAGCAGCTGAGCACATATCGTTTTTGGAAGACCCTCATATGCCTTGGTTCCCGGGGACAAAAGAATTTGACGATGAGGGAATAGCAACAAAGAGATTTTATGTTGTTGAGAATGGGGTTTTAAGAAGCTTCCTATATGACTACTACACCGCAAAGAAAGAGGGTAAGGAGTCAACAGGCAATGCGTTTAGAGGGTTAGGCCAGAGAGGATTCCCAATGCCCAACAACGTCATCTTAGTACCTGGAGATGCGAATGAAGAGGAAATAATCTCAGAGACAAAGCGCGGTGTAATGGTGTGTAGTTCAATTGGATATTGGCTTTCGAACTACATAAGTGGTCAGATGAACGGAACAATATCGCATGGATATTTGATTGAAGATGGAGAAATTAAACATGCTGTCAAGGGAGTAGCATTCTCGGACAATTTCTACGAAGTTCTAAAAGGAAGACTCGATATGATAGCAAAAGAGCTTAAGCCTAGCATGAGAGTAGCATCGCCAATGGTAAGAGTCAAAGACTCTACAATAGCCGGTCTTTAGCCTTCCTCTCTAAACTCTTTTATAACATCGTTTAAAGAGACTAGAACATTTGTAGCATCTAAGACTTCTTTCAACCTTATTCTCTCTTTTCTTGTGTGGCATAGATAAAGCTCTCCAGGGCCCCAAACTACCACATCGGCTCCTATAGCACTCAAATTGAGAGCATCGGTCCAGGAAGGCATCGTTGTGTATTCTGCGTTGAGTCCTGCTTTTACAAGTGCCGTTTCAAGTAGTTTGTGCACAGTTTTTGAATACGTACCATCATAGACGTCAGTGAACTCTAAAAATACGTAATGAGGAGTTATTTTTGTGATGTAGGTTACGACATCTTTAGAACGGATTTCGGGTGGAAAGAACACCTCGATTCTAGCTTCACAATAATCGGGAATTACAAACTCGTCACTTCCACCTTTTAACATCTGAAGCGATGCTGTAACCCACTTGTTCTCAGAGATTTTTCTAAAGATATCTATGCAAAGCTCTATAGCATTTATACCCATGTGTGGATAAGCCCCGTGTGCACTAACACCCCTTGCTTTAAGTACAACCTCTAAACTCCCATAATGTGTTGATGCTATTTTGAGGGATGTGGGCTCCATTATAATGGCCATTTTTGGCCTATATTTTTTAATGAATTTCTTGGATCCTGTGCCACCTTCCTCCTCATCTTTGAAGAGAGCTATAGAGTATTTTAATTCATTAACGTATTTCAGCGAAGCTAGTATAGCAGCTACGCTGGCCTTATCATCACAACATCCAGTACCATAAATATATTCTCCATCAAAATGGAAGCCTGATTTTGGGGGTACGGTATCTAGATGTGCTGTTACAAGCAGGTCGGTATTCTCACCAATCAGTATGCCGAACTCATCTACTACAAACTTAATGCCAATTTTTTCAAGATATTCTGATACATATTCCACAATCCTTTCTTCCTTCCCAGAAGGCGATTCGATATTCACAAGATCCCTTAGCAAGCGAAATACAAATTCCTTATTGTCCATACCACTAACCTCATAAGTCCATCTCTTTTACGCTTATTTTAGGTTGTGATTGTATAAACTCTTCTAACACCTTTTCATTTACGAATTTGCCGATAGCTCCCCTACTAGTCACTATAAGCGCACCCATAGCGTTTGCGTATATGATGGAATCCTTTATACTCATGCCTTTTAGCAAATGATAATACGTTAATGCAGCCGCCCAAGCATCACCAGCACCGGTAGCATCTATGGCCTTTACTTTAAACGCTTCAGCGTATGTCGCCCTATCTCCTTCAACGACTATTGCTCCCTTGTTGCCCATTTTTATCCATAGTTTTTTCTTATATTTTCTTAGTATATGCATAATACTCTTCGGATTTTCAGTCTCATAAAGTGTTTTAGCTTCGTCTAATGAGAGTGCGAGTATCGTAGCATACGGAAATATGCTCCTATATGTTTTTATGAGATCCTCTTTAGATCTCCAGACGTCCAACCTTACATTAAAGTCAAAAATTACCTCTAGCCCATGTTGGTATGAGAACTTCATTGCTTCGATTACCGCATTTCTTAAAGGAGGAACTGCGAGGGCCATTCCCGATACATATAATGCAGAAGCTTTTTCTAGGTAGTTAAAGTCTAGATCTTCCGCAGTAAACATAGTGTCCGCAGTGTTTGCCCAGGGGCTTCTGTAAAAGAAAAAGGATCTCTCCCCATCATCTCTTAATATCACAAATGCTAAAGATGTTCTTGCGTTTTTAATTTTAATTCCTGAAATATCTACGTTGTTTTCTTCTAAGATTCTTATCAGCATTTTTCCAAATGCATCGTTTCCTACGGCTCCAAATCCACGAACATGACCTCCTAATCGAGAAAGAATTACAGCATAATTAAAAGGAGCGCCTCCGAGGTGAGCTTCAAATAACATACCTTCTTTATATGTTCCTGCGCTTCTTGGTATGATATCAACAAGGAGCTCGCCTATTGAAGCCACATTCATGACGGTCCCTCAACAACCTCATATATAGCATATGAAGTTGTGTTAACTACTTCCCTAACTAAACCTGTCTCTAAAAGAGCGCTTTTCCATTTTTCAATACTCATATAGCTGGTGTTTGAGATAATAAATTCATTTTCGAGATATGAGACGACAATATACCTTATGTTATACTTCTCCTTTAGATATATCAAGCTCTCTCGGGTGGGGTTCTTATAAAACTCCATTACGTCGCGACTTCTGTTTATTATTTCTGGGAGTGTGTTAATGCCTCTCCAAACGTACTCGTGATTCTGCCATCCAATAATCGTGGGATTTCCGGAGAATGAGGAAATCCTAGCAAAGTATTCGTACCCTATAATGTAGCCTCTGCCTTGTGGATCAAAACCGCATATTTCGACAAGAACTCCTCTGGGAAGTTTTCTGAGGATTTTTATTACAGCTTTGTCGTTAGGTTTGAGCACTCCGGAGCCGTCCAATGTAAAAGCATCTTTATCAAGTCCTTCCCATGCTAGTGGAGGATTCTTAATAGCGTATGCTGCTAGAGGAACATACGCTACGGAAATTATTAAAACTGCTATAAAGATCGTCCTACAAGCCTTCCAGAGACCAATGTAGGGAGACTTTTTCGGAATTCTTTCTTCAAGCCTAAATATTAATATTGGGAGGGAGGATATAAGGAGCATCCAAGCTGTTTCGTAGAATTTGAAGACAGTATTGAACCTCTCGAAAATACCTCCGAGGAGATCGTCGATGTACACGAAGTCACACACAATAATTGTTAACAGTCCCACGAATATAATGGCCCTAAGGAATTTGTCTTCGTCTTTTCTTAGAGCGAAGTAGATGAGGATTACTGTTAAAAAATACATTGCGGCATATCGGGTAAGAAGCAGAGGTAGTGGGGCAAAGAGAGATATGGCTGACAGCTTAAGATGTGCTTTGGATCTTGAGGCAAGACCCATATAGCTATATGCTATGAGAACAAAAGGTAGAAGGATAGTGAGTATTGCGTATATGGGTGTTTTGGGCGGGATTGTATCGGTGGGGTGGATAATCCTTAACCCCAGCACCGCACCCGATATTATGGTTTTTAGGTAGGGTGAATAGAGGAGAAGAGATGCTAAAATCGAAATCATACCATAAAGAATCCCGAGAGCAAGAATTGTCAGGAGAGCAATTACCGGCCAGGACCATGTGAATAGAGGAATAAAAAATCCAAGATATGGTGCTAGAAACATCGTCTTGAGCTCTTTGTCTTTAAGATTATGAAGTAGCCACAAATATGTTACAATAAATGGCGAGGCCATGTAATTTGCGTGAAGTTCCTTCTGAAAGAAATCTACAATAGGCACGTGGTGTGTTGTTCCTGGAATCAAATATGCCGGCGTGAAATGCCGTGTGCTATCGTATAAAAGGTGGTGATCCTCTATTCCTAAAATAAACTTCTTACCAAGATACTCTACGAAGAGAGCAAATGGATATATATTTACACCAAAGGTAATGAATACTGCAATTAATAAGGCTAATTTTTTGTTTTTAAGAAATTGTGTTGAAAAGCCATACGATGCGAGGAATAGTAATAGTAAAATGGACGCAGATACAACGTTAATTGCGTAGTCAGGATGTAAGAGAGAGATGAGAGAGAGCGAAGCAAAGCCATAGTGACCCCCATAGTAGTATGGCATGACACTTCCCGAAAACCAGGGATCTTCTAGAGGAAGCTTGGTAACTCTCATGGAGTTTGTGAATATTGCCATATCCATCCAGCATTCTGAGTAGTTGTAGTCGAGATTTGGGGACCACATGCGTAGTAAAAGGGAGACTAAAGCAACTATTATGAAAGCCATAATAAATGTAGTAAAACTTCTTGGTTCGAGTTTTTTCTGCGGTTTCCAGAGTGCTATTGGTAACGTTGTAGATATGTAAAGAATTGCAATTCTTGTGCTTAGACTAGCATCGACAAATCCGAAGATAAAGAGTGTGACGAGAATCGTGAACACATAAAGTGGCACAGAAACGTACAAGTTAAGTTTTTCGAGTGGTACAAACACATAATAGACAATTCCTCCCAAGAGCAATATGAAGAAATAGAGGCAAACCCTCAGTGGGAGAAGTGAATAAGAGTTTAAGGCAACATCTACAAGATAGCCTTCATACTGCCTTATTATTGCCCAAAAAATAAACGATGAAAAGAATACTATTGCTAACTTAAACATAAGACTCCTAGCTATTTTCAGGGACATTTTCATCACTTTAGAAAGTTTATTTCTCCCTCGATTAATATTCCCAAGTCTTTTTCATATCTAAAGTCACTAATGTGCTCTACGAGCCCAAAATCCTCTGAATATACGATAAAATCGGTTCTACCGTAATCTTCATAGACTCCTACGAGCTCTCCTCTAAAGCTTTCGAGGGCGTCCGATCGGTAAAAGGTGATGTAGGCTCTATGTGGCTTCTCTAGAAGCATATCAATAAAAGGTATAAGAGCATAGAACGTAGAAAACCTGATTTTATTGTACATATGATGATAAATGGGCTCGGACTTTTTTATAGACTCTGTTTGGGATATAATCGTGTTGAATATTATACTCTCCTTCGTAGAGAGTATGCTTAGAGTATCAGAGTATATTAGAGACAAAAGGCCCTTATCAAGCAAAACGTAGTTACCAGGAGCGCTTTTAGTGGAATAAACAAACATGTTTAAGTCATTTCTCTTTTCGAGGATCCTCTCATACAAATATGGCTTGACCCATTCCAATGCTGTCTCCTGTGCAAAAATAATAATTATCGAGCCAGGAGTTGCAAAGTCGATGAATTTGTGTGTAAGATTCACAAAAAATTCTTTTGAAAAATTACTCTCTGAAATGCCTAGAAGAAGCACTGAGTGAATAAGGCTCTGAAGAAAAGCGTGAATATCGTGTGATGATATCTTTAGGGACTCTTCTTCGAGGAGCCCTTCAACCAGTCTCAAGTAGGGAGAAATTACTGCCTGAAAGTTTTCTTCACTTGGAGGCCTGTCAATGTAGGAACAATACTTAGCC
>CBEVQP010000004.1:0-20799 GCA_965552035.1 uncultured Thermoplasmata archaeon
AGAAAGAGGAAGAATCTGAGGAGGAGGCCCTTGCAGGCCTATCCGCTCTATTTGGTTAAAATCAAGCTCTATGAGAGGTGAACGTTATGGAGTACATATACGCTGCCTTGTTACTCCACTCCGCTGGAAAGGAAATAAATGAAGAGAACCTTAAGAAAGTGCTCTCAAGTGCTGGAATTGAGGCTGATGACGCTAAGATCAAAGCTCTTGTAGCTGCATTAGAAGGAATTGACATAGAAGATGCCATTAAGAGCGCTATGAGCTTTGCAGCCGCACCAGTAGCCGTAGCAGCGCCAACTGCAGCAGCTGAAGAGGGCAAGAAGGAAGAAGAGAAGAAAGAAGAGGAAGAAAAGAAAGAGGAGGAAGAATCCAAGGAGGAGGAGGCTCTCGCCGGGCTTTCTGCACTCTTCGGTTGAGCTTCTTCGTCCCGGTTCATCAAATTTTTATCCTTTTTTCCGAATTTTTTATTGTGATAGGAATGAAAGATGAAATACTTCAAATTCTTTCCCAGGTCTTTGGAATAAATAGCCTTTACTCCTACCAGAATAAGGCCCTTCCATATATACTGGAAGATAATAATTTGGTGGTTTCCGCTCCTACTGCTTCTGGGAAAACCCTTGTAGGATATATGAGTATAATAAAGTCCCTGCTTCAAAAAAGAAAGGCGATTTATCTTACACCCCTTAAAGCCCTTGCAGAAGAAAAGTATAGAGATCTCAAGAACCTTGAAAAGTTAGGATTTAAGGTTTCTATTTCTACTGGAGATTATGATCGAGTGGATAGGGAGCTCTATAAGAGTGATGTAATAATTTGTACTTACGAAAAGTTTGATTCTTTAATAAGGCACGATAAAAATTGGTTAGAGTTAGGCGGCACTCTCGTTGCGGATGAGGTTCACATGATTGGTGATCCAGAACGTGGACCCACGTTGGAGGTTGCCCTTACAAAGGTGCTTCTTAGTGGAGAATATCAAATAGTTGGTCTCTCTGCTACTATGCCAAATGGTGAAGAGATTGCAAAATGGCTTAATGCTGAGTATATTTACACAGAGTGGAGGCCCGTACAGCTCTATAAGGGAATCTATTATTCTGGGGCTATTTTCCTATATGACGGATCAGAGCTTATGGATAGAATAGAGATTGAGAAAAAAGACGTTGGAGGACTTATTGAATATTTTCTCGAAAATAGAGGACAAGCACTCATATTTGTAAATTCCAGATCACGCGCAGAAAGCTTTGCTAATAAAATTACACACATCACTTCTAAGTATGTAAATATAGAAGCCGTTATGAGGGGTCTTTCGGAGATCTCTAAAAATATAGGACGTGAAGGAATGACAGAACTGGAGAGCAAGGTTTATGATCTAGTAAAGTATGGGGTTTCATTTCATCATGCCGGACTTAGTCTTGCAGCAAGAAGCACCATTGAAGAGGCCTTTCTTAAGAATTATATAAAGGTTATCGTCGCTACTCCAACCCTTGCTGCTGGATGTAACCTCCCGGCAAGACTCTCGTTAGTTCTAGACTCATATAGATATACCAAATATGGAAGAGATCTTATTCCAAGAAGAGAAATAGAACAAATGCTTGGGCGGGCTGGGAGACCCCAATACGATAAATACGGATATGGAGTAATACATGCGCGCTCTGCCAAAGAATTCGAAGACGTTTATGAGAAATATTTTCTGAAGCCCATAGAGCCTGTGTACTCAAATCTCGCAAATGAGCGATCCCTCAGAATGCACATCCTTGCGTTCATTGCAGAATATCCTAAAACTGGAGAAGACATAATAAAAATAATTGAGAAAACATTCTACGGCATGTCTTTTGGCACACAAGCCATTCGGAGAGCTATCAATAGAATACTAACTTATCTCGAGGTAAATGATGCTATAAAAATGGAAGAAAGAAAATTTACAACGACAAAATTTGGAAAAAGAGTCTCGGAACTATACATTGATCCTGCAACTGCTATAGAGTTTAGAAAATTCTTGTTTGATTACGAAAAGAAGGATTCTATGCATCCTGTTGCAGTATTTTATATTGTCTCAAAGTCTCCAGATATGGGCATTTATCTAAAGCCCTCGCGACGTCACGAGGTTCTTATTGGCGATTTCTTAGTAAAAAACGAAGGTGTTGTTCCTGTTGATGAAGACATTATCTACGAAGATGAGGACGTGATAAGAGCATTATACGCCGCGTTGATACTTTATGACTGGATTAACGAAATGCCAGAAAATCTAATCTATGAAAAATGGAGAGTTGGCATTGGTGATCTTAGAACACTCGTAAGTAACGCAGAATGGCTCACATATTCTCTCTCCGAAATAGCTAGGCTAATAGGTTCAAGACATTATAGGCCTATTAGAGATATCGTTGAAAGAGTAAAATACGGAGTTAAAGAAGAGCTTTTAGAACTTACAAGGATTAAAAATGTGGGCCGAAAACGAGCAAGAACGCTGTACAGATATGGTATAAAATCTATAGATGATATTCTCAAAATTGGTCCAGAAGGGCTGAAGAGGTTCCCTGGGATTGGTGAGGAACTAGCAAAAAGTATCTACGAAGAGTCTTTGAAACTGAGGATCAAATATTTCGGTAGAGAAACTTAATAACCCCACTAACTATAGCTTAATCATTAATTAGTAGCCTTAACACTGATATTCCGTATTAATACACACCCCGAATGTGTCCGGGATAGTATTATTAAGCACTTAGATGTTATCCTATTGTAATACCACATAAAATCACGTCATCTCCCGATCATGAAAAAATCATGGTGATTAATATGATAACCCCAGGATTAAAATCAAAATATCTAATCAGTGAGGAGGATTTGGAAGGTAAAGTTTGGATTCCAGATACAAGCGTAATTATTGATGGTGGAATCCTCAAAATTATAGAAAGAAGATCTCCGGACAAAATTGTAATTCATAACGCAGTTTTAGATGAGCTCCAAGCTCAAGCAAATATTAATAAAGAAACAGGATATGAGGGACTTGTAAACCTTGTTAGACTAAGAGAGAAATGTGAAAAACTGGGGGTTCCGATTGTATATTACGGTAAAAGACCTAGTTATGAAGATATATTATTGGCAAAAAAAGGCTCGATAGATAGTATAATTAGGGACTCTGTTGCAGAGCTTGACGGAGTTCTAGTAACCTCCGACAGGGTTCAAGCATTGTCTGCGCTTTCTAAAGGAATAAAAACTTACTACGTCGAGAGTAAAAGGAGAGAGAGACTTAGGATACTTGATTTCTTTACTATAAATACTATGTCTGTACATTTGAAAGTCAACGCTCCCCCATACGCTAAGATCGGGTCTCCTGGACATTTCAAGTTAGTTAAAATCAGAGACTCGCCTTTTACACCCGAGGAGTTTGAAGCTATTGTAAGAGAGCTCATGGAAGAGGTTGGAAGAAACCCCAAAGCCTTCTTGGAAATTGATTATGGGGGCGCCACAATTCTTCAAATAGAAGATTTAAGGGTTGTAATAGCTAGACCTCCCTTTTCTGATGGTCCTGAAATTACTGCAGTAAGGCCCATAGCAAAGGTCACGCTAGATGACTATAAGGTAAGCGAAGAGTTAAAAAGAAGAATAATTGAAAAACAAAGAGGAATCCTCATAGCTGGACCTCCAGGTGCAGGTAAAACAACATTAGCTCAAGCTATAGCAGTATTTCTAAGAGATAACGGATATATTGTAAAAACAATGGAAGATCCTAGAGATCTTCAAGTTCCCGATGACATTACTCAATATACCCGACTAAACGGAAGTATGGCCAAAACAGCAGAAGTCCTATTACTAGTTAGACCTGACTACACAATTTATGATGAGCTAAGACGCACAGAAGATTTTCAAGTGTTTGCCGATATGCGTCTTGCAGGCGTAGGAATGATCGGTGTTACCCACGCTACGAGGGCTGTAGATGCTATCCAGCGTCTTATTGGACGAGTAGAGCTAGGTGTTATTCCACAAGTTGTTGACACTGTTCTCTTTGTCGAGGGTGGCAAGATCTCCAAAGTTTACGAGCTTAAATATACTGTAAAGGTTCCGACTGGAATGTACGCTGAAGATCTGGCAAGGCCTGTAATAGAGGTTCTCGACTTTGCTACGAAGGATCTAGAATATGAAATATACTCATTTGGAGAGGAAGTCGTAGTTATGCCTATTAAAGAGGTTGAAAGAAGAGGCGAGCCTG
Source organism: uncultured Thermoplasmata archaeon (assembly GCA_965552035.1). Lineage (GTDB taxonomy): Archaea > Thermoplasmatota > B47-G6 > B47-G6 > B47-G6 > B47-G6. Next base: position 4,202 of record CBEVQP010000004.1, read on the forward strand.
GTCTTTACAGAATTGCCAAGGAAGAAATCGAAAAGAAGTTAAGAAAGAAGCTTAGAGTGCCCTTCTTCGTAGACATAGTCTCCGAGAATCTCATAAAGCTCTATGTACCGCCCAAGGAGATTCCAAAAATAATTGGAAAGGACGGAAAGAACATTGAGAAACTAGAGAAATTCCTCGGAGTAAAAATCGATGTGGCTCCATTAGAGAAGGTTGGCACTACAAAATCTCTACCCCCTGATATTATTAGAGTAGAGCCTTCATTTACAAGTAAAAGCGTAATAATAGACGTTGGAAGAGAGTTCTCTGGAAAACAAGTCGAGATTTTTGTAGGTGATAGGCATGTGCTTACAGCTATTGTTGGGAGTAAAGGGATGGTTAGAATAAAGAGAAACACAAACATAGGTGCCCTAATCGAGGAGGCACTAAATAATGGCATCCCAATATACTATAGGATCGTCTAACGTACATATCCTTGGATTCTTTTCAAATGAAAATCCAAAAATAATTTTCAATAAATTAAAAGATATTTTGGGCGATAATTTTACGTTACTGAATAAAAATTGTGTATTCTCCCCAAAACAGATCTTAATAGCATATATTCTAGCAAAAAGAGCACACAAAAGACGAAAAAATATTTCAAAAAGTATCGGAATGGAGATGGTTCTACACATTGCTGGAACTAGACAGATAAAAGATGCCCTCAAGAAGTGCGGATATTCTGGCGGAGATGGAATAATTGTGGCATGGGATATTCCAAAAGATTATATTGAAAAGATCTCCAAAATCGTCAAAATTACAGAGCTAAATTTTTCTACACCCTCTCTTGAAACACTTAAAAATTATTTAGGATATGACGAAAAAGTATTGAAAAACGCTATAAAAAGTAGGTCTTGGGAGATGCTTATTCTTGAGAAGCTGCAGGAGGTAGAGTTAGAGAAGTAATGGTGCCCCCGCCGGGATTTGAACCCGGGTCACGGGCTCCGCAGGCCCACAGGATATCCAGGCTACCCCACGGGGGCAAGAATTCGTCACAATTGAATAGTAGAGCTCTATTAAAATAGTTTACTATGGCTCTTTCATTTTTATCATGGCTTCCTTCATTCTATCTCTCCCTAATTTGTATGCTCTCATATTTTCCTCTCTAAGCCTCTTAAGTCTTTTGAATAATACTTCTCTCAACGTTTCTTCTGGAATAATATCTTCTGCGATTACTGAAAAGGCTCCAAGCATATAGGAATTAAGCGAGATTATTGGTATGTTGTACCTTTTAGCATCCTCCTCTCCTGGAAGTACATAGTAACCCTTTGCTACAAATTCCTCTTTTATTTCCTCTGGATATCTCTCCACGCCAAGTATGTTTAGAATTGATGGGACTTTGTAATCTAACACTACTACGATAGTATCCTCTCCAATAAATCTTTCAACATTTAAGGTTTCGCTCAGCTCAAATGATAAAACAACGTTTGCAGAGCCTTCCGGAACTATGGGACTATATACCTCTCCTATTCTTACATATGCTTTAATACTCCCGCCTCTTTGGGCTAGACCCTTGTACTTCATAATCTTTACATTATAACCGGCAGAATGTGCCGCCTCAGCAAGTACCTCTGCAACTGTCATTAAACCCTGACCACCAACACCGCCTAAAACGATATTGTAAGACATATTACTCACCCTTTGGAGGTTCAACTTCTATTGCGTTAAAGGGGCATACATACGCACATAAACCACAGCCGTTACATAATTCTGGAATAATTCTCATCTTTCCTGATGAATCTTCGTATCTTAACGCAGGACATGCTGTTATAGTAAGACATGCCTTACATCCAGTACACTTGTTTTCTAATACTCTCGCAATACCCTTAATACCCCTCCTCATTGCTTGGAGAGAGCATTCTCTCCTAGCAACAACAGCTGCTGGGCCATCTTGAGAAATCATCCATTTCATGGCTTCTATGGTAGCATCTATGTCGTATGGGTCTACTACTTTTGTCTTAATCCCTATTCCTTCAAGTATTTTTTCTGGTAAAATTTGAGCCGTTACATTTGGGCTTGTGGGTGTGGGCTGATGGCCTGTCATTGCAGTCCATGAGTTATCTAAAATTACTATCTTTACATTATCTTTCGTCAAATAGGCATTTATAATCTGAGGTATTGTTGCGTGGAAAAACGTGGAGTCTCCAAGTGCAGCAATAACTATTTTTTCTCCCGCCCTTAAGAATCCCCTCGCAAGACCTACAGACGCTCCCATAGAAAGTTCTGTCCAAATCATCTCATATGGCCTATTCATTGCCAATATTGTACATCCTATATCGCCCGTGACAATAACGTTCCTTTTAGGATCAAGGCCAAATTCCCTAAGAGCTCTAATAAGCGCATAATACGTAACCCTATGGGGGCATCCATGACAAAATGTTATAGGTCTTCTAAATGTACGTATATTTTCTATTTTCGAAGAGGGAATGTCGACATCTATTCCTAACCTCCTTAGCCCATGAGCAACTATTTTATGATTATACTCATCATAGGAAGGCATGTCACCTGTCATTTTTCCTAAAATCTTAGTGTTTAATCCTTCTATTTGCGCTATTGCACGGACTTCTCTTTCAATGACGGGGTCTATTTCCTCTACTATTAGGACCTTCTCTGCTTCACTCATATGCTCTAAAATTAATTGCCTAGGAATTGGCCAAGATAGCCACAATCTCAAAATTTTGGCCTTCCCCTTAGCCAAATCATATACATATCCTGATGCGCTTCCACTTGTTATAACTAGCAAATCAGGGTTTCCTTCGTCAATGGTATAATACTCGCTTTTTTCTATTTCCTCCTTAATTTTCTCCAATTTTTCTAAAACCATTTTATGTTGTTCAATTACTATTTTCCTCCCTGCTTTCGTATATTTTGCAATATCTTTCTCAAAATTTGGCTCTACTTTTATGCTCTTGATGTCACCTAACTCTACGGGCTCCTCAGAGTGTGCTAAAACTGTAGTTCCTCTTAAAATTATAGGTATCTCGAATTTTTCCGATAGATCAAAGGCTAAAGAAACAAATTTTTTTGCCTCAGAAGGCGTGCTTGGCTCAACACAGGGACATGGTGCCATAACAGCATAGTTTCTCGTATCTTGCTCTACCATTCCAGCATAAACTCCTGGATCGTCCGCAACATAAAACAACAATCCGCCCTTTGTTCCACTATAGATTGCAGAAAGGACAGAATCTGAGGCAACATTCATTCCAGACATCTTCATTGTAGCTATGGCTCTTAATCCTGACCATGCAGCAGCTATTGCTAATTCGGCAGCAACTTTTTCATTTATGCTCCACTCAACATACAAATAGTTAGAATACTCCTTTAGGAGATTATCTATTACCTCAGACGAAGGCGTACCAGGATATCCTGAAGCTACATGAGTTCCTGCCTCTACAACACCTCTAGCTATGGCCTCATTACCGCTCATAATCTTTTTCATGTCTTTGAACACCCCTTTAATGGAAGGCTGTCTCAAAGTGAAAACAATTCTTCGTTATTAATTAGTATACTACGAATAAAATTAGCGGTTTTCAATTAGTGGGAAGTTTGAATTTTCAAAAAATAAAAAGAAGTAAGAGGTGTCATCCCTTCAGACCACCTAACGTAAGACCGCCCCTTATCCACTTTTGCCCTATAAAGAATATCACTGCAACAGGAATTGCAAATAGTATAGCTTCCGCCGTAAAGTACGTCCATGATAGTTCTCTGATAATTGCTAGATCTGCATAAAGTTTTACTGCAAGTGGTCTTAGCCCTTCGTTAGTTATCAAAAGGTTAGCCAGAATTAACTCAGTCCATCCACCGATAAATGCAAAAATAGCAACTGTAGCTATGCCCGGTAATGCCATCGGGAATATTATTCTCCATATGACCTGCCAATAAGTAGCTCCATCAACAAGCGCAGCTTCGTCAAATTCTGTAGGTATCGTATCAATATATGTCTTCAAAAGCCATGTATTAAAAGGAACCCCTCCAGCAGCATAAACCAAAGAGAGTGCTACGAGATTATTTGTAAGTCCAAACTTTAGTAGGATGCCATATAAAGCGACAAGTCCTGCTATTCCAAGACCTCCGCCGACTTGTGTGAATATTAGGTAGAAATACAATATGTGGCCTCTTCCAGCAAAGTTTACTCTAGAAAATGCATATGCAGCAGGTACCACGAGCAAAATTGTAAATAATACATTCAGCCCTGCTAGTATGAGACTATTTTTCATATAATTTGGAAACTTTCCACCTATTTTGTAGATATTGATACTTATAGGATTATATCCAACAAAATGAGCTTCATCAAGCTTAATCCTTACTCTTTGATCAATAAATAAGGTAATTTCATCGCCCTCGTATGTGTTGTTCCCTATATATGTAAGCTTCTGTGTTCCAATAGGAGTGTCCTCGATAAGCCCCTTATATAGTTTTACTACAACACGTCCTCCGTGAATGGAAACGTTCTGAACAAGCCCTAAGGTTTCTATTTTTTCTGCATCTATAGTGAGTTTGTTTTCTTCCTCCTTTATCTCTGTAATGTAGTACGCCATAATGCTCATAGACGTTTGCGTACTCCCTTCAATATTCTCAATCTTAATCTCGTAGTCTATTGTGGCATTAGTGAACTTTATTGTCGCGGCCCTTGCCGAGAACTCTGCACCACCTGAAGCTATGAAATTGCCTTCGTAATGTCCAAAAAGAATGTCCTTGTAGTTTCTTAAAGTAACTTCCTTAGGAATAATTTCAATTTCTGTAGTGGCTAATCCTCCAGAAGGTTTTAAAGATACGACAAATGCATAGTAAACTGGAAATAGAAGTATGCCCATCACTAAGAGTGCTATAAAAGTGAGGATTGCTGCTTTGACGAAAGTGCTCTTCTTCTTTGTTTTAAACAACGTAAATCTTGTCATTCGGCAGCACCTCTCTGAAGCTTAGAGGCTTTCATAACGATAAACATGTATATGGCAATGATTATTGTAGCAATGAACAATGCTGCAGTAGCTCGGCCATAATTCGGAACAGATGCTGCAAAAGCTTTCCTGTATCCATAAAGCAGCATAAATCTATCCTCGAATATGCCTGCGTTGAATATAAACGGCACCATAAAGTACTGGAAGGATGCTGCTGACGTTAAAATGGTTGCAAACATGATTGGTCTACTAACTATCGGAATAACTACATAACGGAGTCTCTGCCAATAAGTCGCTCCATCTACAATTGCAGCCTCAATAAGATCTGGCGGCACAGACTGTAGGGCAGACGTAATGACTGTCATCATGAAAGGATAAGCCAACCACACTTCAATGACGTTAAGTGCAATAAATCCCCAAGAGAATGTATCAGTCCACCTAGGAGGGTTCGCCACACCAAAATCCTTTAACAATATATTCACGGGACCAAAAACGGGGTCAAACATAAATCTCCATATTGTAACGGAGAATAACAAAGGTAAAGCCCATGGAATTATCAAGAGAGCTCTAAAGAGGGGCTTTCCATAGACGTATCTATTAGTATAAAGCAAGCTTAAGAATAATCCTGCCACAACCTTGAGAGATACACTAGTAATTACAAAAATCCAAGTCCAGATAAACGCTCTCCTAAACATTGGATCACTAAATACCCATCTATAATTTTCCAATCCAATGAAATACATCTCTTTAGTAGCCTCTATAGGGAAATTCCCTAACTGAGCGTTTGTGAACGAAATATAAATCGAGTATATTATTGGATAGATATTAAAAAACAAGAAAGCAAACATCCCAGGAATAATAAAAATGATTGCCGCAAGCACTTGTGGTCTTATTTTCTTCATCCCTCCTAACCCCCAAAGAAAAAATAAATTAAAAACTAAGAGAAAGATTAACCCGCAGAACCTAGCTCTTGAAGCACGCTTTGTTGGGCCTCCTCAAATGCATCCTCAACAGTTGCTTCACCGCTTACAATCTTCGTGAGTGCTGTATCAATTGGGCTCCATACGCTTCCCATTTCAGGGCTCTTAGGCATAAGTGTAGCATGTTCTAGTTCTGCAAGGAATCCGGATATGACTGGATCGCTCTGGATGTCAGCATCGTTCTGAAGTGTCTTAAGGACTGGTATATAGCCTAATTGTAATGATAGTGTCTTCATGTTAGATTCACTGAGCGTAAGCCAAGAGAGGAATGTCCATATTGCATCCATTTTTTCGTCAGCAGCATTTGCTGTGACATAAATTACTTTCACACCTGCATATGGTTTTGGATAGTATTCAGTGCCATCTTTAACTATCTTAGGTAAAACGGTTACTCCAAAGTTTACTCCAGAGTCTCTTATTTGTTTAATGCTCCATGGGCCGTTAATGTGGAATGGGGTCTTGCCTTCTAAGAATAGTGCTATTTGAGAGTTATAATCTCTTGTTTGAGCCATATACTTAAAGAATATCTCATCAAAGAACAATTTCAGGCCCTCAATTGTCTTTGGATCGTTAAGTCCCGGAGTCTTAGTTGTGTCGTCAAAGTAATAGCCTCCAAACGCGTGAGCCCAAGCAGAGACAAAGTAAGGATCTACAGGTGTTGAGAATCCATACATATCGTTATCTGGGTTGTGATATTGCTGTATTATTTGGAGCATCTCATCAAATGTTTGTGGCGGATTTGGCACTAAATCTTTGTTATATATTAAAGCAACCGTTTCTGCCGCTACAGGCATGCCGTAGTAATGGCCATTGTATTCGATAGCCTGCTGAGCCACGTCTATAAAGTTGTTTAAAACATCCTGAGTTACATATTGATCAATTGGCTTAAGAAGTCCTCCCTCTGCAAATTTTCCAATCCAATCATGAGCCCATATAAATAGATCTGGGCCTTGACCCTGTGGTATTGCAGCCTTTAGAACAGTTTCAAGGTCTGCTTTGTGTTGGAACTCTATATTGATGTCAGGGTGTTCGGATTCAAATTGCTCGATTAGGGATTTCCAAACCTGTTCCTCAGACGTTTGAAGCGCATGCCAGATAACTATTGTAACGCCTTTTTCTCCTTCTCCTCCTCCACCACCGACACATCCTGCAAATGCCACTCCCAGCACAGCAATGGACAGCAGTAAAGCAACCATTTTTCCTTTATACATTGACTAACACCTCGATTGGAATTTTTCCATGTGACTTAATATAATTTGGCAGTCAAAAAATTCAAAATATATATTGATACTTAGCGTAATAGACACATGGTAACAATCTCCTATATATCACCCACCAATTTTAAATATTATGAAACTATGAGGCCTCAATACTATCTTGTTCCCTAAATCTACATTATTAAAAGTCAAGATCTCGAGACTGTCACCTGAAATATCCAAAATCATATCATTATCTCCGTAGTTTATTATGATCCTTGACGCTCTTTCACAATATTTTCTAATATAGTCTAGTTTCTTTCCTGAAAACTCTATGGGAATAAAGACTCCTCTCTTAAATTCCACATTATTTTTTCTGACTTCAATTAATTTTCTAATGATGTTGTATACCTTCCAATTCCACAATTTTCTATTCCAAACCATAGGCTCTCTTTGCTCTTCATTATTTATTTTTAAATTAGAGAGTCCTATCTCGTCGCCATAAAAAATTGCGGGTACTCCTGGGTAGGTAAATAAAAAAGCAAGAGAGCATGCGTATTTATTTACGTCTCCATTCAAAAGTCCCAAAAATCGACTCACATCATGATTGTCTAGAAAATTATACATTGAGTATTCATACGGTCCATAATAAGATCTCAGTACCATTAACTCATTTAAAAAGCGCTCAGCAGATATTCTGCCATAAACAAAGAAATCTAAAATGAGTTCGTAGAGAGCATAATTCATTATCCCGTTGAATTTATTGTGGATCCAAATTCTACCATCGTCCATAACCTCTCCAAAAATATAATAGGTATCTAGATATTCCGAAAACACTTCTTTCCAAAAGTCCGGAGGGACTCCGTGGGCAACATCTATTCTCCAACCAGATATGCCATAGTTATTAATCCAAAACTTTACAACTTTCTTAACAAATTTCATAACTTCCGGATTTTCATGGTTTAGCCGAGGCATGATCCAAACATTAAAGAAGCTCTCGTAGTACCAGTCTAGTCTCTTAGAAAAGTAGCATTCTCTTTCCTTTTTTGGAGCGTTTTTAAGGACTTCCTCGACAAATTCCTTAGGAGCTATTTTCTCGTTAAAAATCTTATACCATTCAAAATACTTAGAGTTTTTTCCATTACGTAGCACATCGATAAAGAATTTGTGATACGCACTAGTGTGATGAAAAACTCCATCTAAGAAGATTTTAACGTTATATGTACGACATTTACTAACAAACTTTGAAAAAAGTTCGTTTCCTCCATATTTTTCATCAACCAAAAAGTAATCTTCGACGTCATAAGAATGGTACGTCTTTGATTTATAAATGGGAGTAAGATACAGAGCATTAACACCTAATTTAATAAGGTAGTTAAAATTATCCATAATTCCTTTGAAATTTCCACCAAAATGACCAAAGCTATCAGGAGTCGTTCTTTGGGGCACAAATCTATCCACCATAATCTGATAAATTATTAGGTCAAAAATCCAATTTGGAATTTTAACAGATTCCATTAGTTCCGCAAGTGATATGCTAAACTCTCCATATTTAATACTATTTTCTGGATACTCTACAATGAACGAATACTCTAGCAGATTCTTTGCGGGCACTATAGCCTCATAAAAAGCAAAAGCTCTGTCTTCTGCTATTTTTTTCATTTTCCTTTTAATTCCGTTAATAACTATAAAAACCTCCTTGGGAACTTTGTGCCTAGATGCGCGGAGTCTTACTAAAGAATTTTTTCCGTCTAAGGTATAAACGTAAAGAGGTGTCGGCCTATGAAACACCAAATCTTCCGTAGTATTCTCAAAATAAACTGCCCTACAGATGTTTACCTTTGAGTTAAATTTGTATGATTCTCTCTTATAAAACTCCACCTCTGCGTTTTCTTCATCTAAAATTAAGCGATATCTTGTAGAAAATAGGTAATACCAAATTCCTTCTGGTAAAAAAATTCTTGTATACAATCTTCTCCCTCTTTTTTTCATTCTAAAACTTCCTTCATTGAACGCATTAAAATTTCCTAACAAATATACATACTCTTCACCCAAATCTTTTTTAGAGAACTCTATTTCCAAAACCCTTCCAAAAAAATTGTCTTCAACAAAGCGTAAAATCCTGTACATAGACTAATCCTCAGTTGAGATAATAAGGATAATGACAGGAAAATGCTACACAATGGCCTCTTCGGTATTCTTATCAAATAAGTGGGCCTTAGTCATGTCAAAGACTACATCTACCTCCATATCCTCTTTAACTTTAGAATCTGCCGGAAATGATGCTGTAAATCTTACGTTTCCTATGAAGAAGTGAACAATTTTTACGTTTCCTAATGGTTCAACGACATCTATTTTTGCTTTTGCCATGTTTTCGCCAGGGATTTTGACTTGGGCAAACAACGAATCATATAGATCCTCTGGTCTTATTCCGAAAATTGCTTCCCTACCAATATAACCAGAGTTGCGTACAACTTCAGCCATATCTTGAGGTAATGCCAACTTGAAGTCTCCAAAATCAACCCATACTTTCCCGTTTTCTTCTATTAATGTTACGTCTGCAAAGTTCATCGGAGGAGATCCAATGAATCCTGCTACAAATTTGTTCTGAGGCTTCATATAAACATCATCAGGGGTGCCTACTTGCTGAAGTTTTCCTAGGTTGAGTATTGCAATCCTATCACCCATTGTCATTGCTTCAACTTGATCGTGGGTTACATAAACCGTCGTGACACCCAGTTTATGCTGTAACTTCTTGAGTTCTCCTCTCATTCTCACACGAAGCTTTGCATCTAGGTTGCTCAAAGGCTCATCAAGGAGGAATACTTGTGGTTCTCTTACAATTGCTCTGCCTAGGGCAACACGCTGTCTTTGTCCTCCTGAAAGTTCCCTTGGTTTTCTTTTAAGCAATTCACTAATACCTAACAACTCTGCTACTTCCTTAACCTTTCTCTTTATTTCTTCTTCTGGTACTTTTCTAAGTTTCAAAGGAAACGCTATATTCTCATAAACCGTCATGTGGGGATACAGAGCATAGTTCTGAAAGACCATTGCTACGTCTCTTTCCCTAGGAGGAATAAAAATGTCTTTTTCCGGACTTGCGACAAGATCTCCTCCAATATATATCTCGCCAGCCGTAGGATCTTCCAAGCCAGCGATCATACGAAGTGTTGTAGTTTTACCGCACCCAGAGGGTCCTAACAAAACAAAGAACTCTCCATCCCTTATTTCAATTGAGAGATTGTCCACAGCAGTCACTTCACCAAACTTCTTGGTTACATTAACAAGCCTTACTTCTGCCATGAATATTCCTCCGCAGATCGCGATGGGCTTCAGTGACACCTAAGATGTAAGACGCACATTATCTATCAAGCATAAATCCCTATAGTGTGATATAAATTTTCACATTTAACTTTGCCTTAATCAATACAGTTAAAAATACCTTGATGTTATCATATACCGTTAGCCACATGACAGACCAATGAAGTGTTTGGAGGGATGATATATGGCAAAACCATCTTATGTAAAGTTTGATGTTCCCCCAGAACTTGCCAAGAGGATTCTAGAAGTCGTAGCAAAGGCTAGGGAAACTGGAAAAATAAAAAGAGGTACAAACGAAACTACTAAGGCCGTAGAGAGAAAACTTGCCAAATTTGTTGTAATTGCTGAAGATGTACAGCCAGAGGAAATCGTAATGCACCTACCTTACCTCTGTGAGGAAAAGGGCATCCCATATGCCTATGTTCCTAGCAAAGCAGAGCTAGGTGCAGCTGCCGGTCTTGATGTTGCTGCCGCAAGTGCATGTATAATAGATCCTGGGAAGGCTGCTAAAGATCTTGACGAAATTGTTAAGCAGCTTGAGACTTTGAAGAAAGGTGGAGCTTGATTCTTTCCTCTCTTTTAATCAATTTTAAAGAGCCACTAAATTCTGAGGTTATGTTTTTAAGTGCGTTCTCGACCCGGGTATTCCTTGCAATCAAAAATGTTATATCCTCAACCCATTATGTTTGAACCGATACTTGTAACACTCAAGATCATATCATCGTTAGGGTGGTGTAAATGCCAGAAGATGAGGAAGCATATCCAGCGGAGGTCTTAGAAATCATCGGAAGAACTGGAATGCATGGAGAAGTAACGCAAGTAAAAGTTCGAATCCTAGCAGGTAGAGACAAAGGGAGGATTATCACAAGAAACGTGCTAGGTCCTGTGAGAGTAGGAGATATCGTGATGCTTAAAGAGACCGAACGTGAAGCTACCAAGCTAGAGGCAAGGTGATGTAAATGCCAGAAGTTCGCATTTGTTCCTTCTGTGGTCGCCCAATAAAGCCAGGCACAGGAAAAATGTATGTTAAAAATGATGGTACAATTTATTACTTCTGCTCAAGCAAATGTCAGAAAAACATGTTAGAGCTCAGAAGAGATCCCAGAAAGCTAAAGTGGACCATGAAATACGTGAAAGGTGGAATAAAGAGAAAAACAACGTTCTAGAGTCTTCTCTACAATTTTATTTTAATTTTATCCAATATAATCATGTCAACCTCTGTTTCCTACATGATCTTTATTGTATGAGGGCGATAAAATGTCTATTCAGAGGACATTTGTAATGATAAAGCCCGATGGTGTCCTTCGGGGAATAGTTGGTGAAGTGATAAGAAGGTTTGAAAATAAGGGTCTGAAAATAGTCGCAATGAAGCTCTCATGGCTATCGAGGGAAAAGGCAGAAGAGCAATATGCCATTCATAAAGGAAAGCCATTTTATGAAGATTTGATAAAATATGTGACCTCAGGTCCTGTTGTGCTTATGGTTCTTGAGGGTCCTCATGCTGTTGATGTCGTAAGAAAGCTTATAGGTCCAACAAATGGTGCAGAAGCTCCTCCAGGGACTATAAGAGGGGATTTCTCAGTTAATATAAGGAAAAACATTATACATGCCTCGGATTCAATAGAAACTGCAGAAAAGGAAATAAAAATCCACTTCACTGAGGATGAGATCCTTCAGTACAAACGCCCAGATGAAGATTGGATATATCGATAAAAATTATTAAATATCTCTCACGCTTCCTCAATAGCCTAGAGTGATGTCACCAATTAGGCTCATATTTAAGGGTGGTAACGAATGACTAGAGAGGTTCCTTCATGGGTAAAATACTCTCCAGAAGAAGTTGAGCAACTCGTCATAGAGCTTAGAAAGAAAGGATACACTACTGCGATGATAGGCACAATACTTAGAGACCAATATGGAATCCCTAGCGTTAAGGCGATAACAGGTAAAAAAATAACCAAAATACTCGAAGAGCATGGTCTAGCGCCAGAAATACCTGAAGACCTTATGAATCTCATGAGAAAGGCTGTAAAACTTAGGAAGCACCTGCAGAAGCATAAAAAGGATATTCATAACGCAAGAGCTCTGATCATTATTGAATCCCGTATTCGTAGACTTGTCAACTATTATAAATCTACAGGCAAACTTCCAAAGGGATGGAACTACTCTCCTGAACTTGCGGAGCGTCTTGTTGGTCACGTCTAAAGCTCTGCTCCCTATTTTAATATTTTCACTAAACTTTTATTACTAGAAAAATTACTAAGTCTTATTCTGAGAATTAATTACTCTTTACAATTTTGACAATGGTTACATAATTACTTTGAATTGCTGAGGAGATACTAATGGATGATGGAGTGCCAAATGGTGTCAATACTCTCCTTTCATATTCCAAAAAAGTTGCTGAGATGATAGAGGAATACGATGGCTTCTTCTTAGTGCTTTCTCATACAGACGCTGATGGAGTATCCTCAGCACTCCAAACTTATAAGCTTCTTTCGGAGATGGATAAAGAGTTTCACATAAAGTTTTTGAGAAACTTTGATTCAAAGAAGTTTCTTGAAATAATCGAAGAAAGTTTTGATGTCCTTCTTATTCTCGATCTTGGCTCTGGATATGAAGACTTTATTGAAGCCCAACTCAGAATGAGGCGCAAAAGAGGAATTATTATTGATCACCATAGGACAGAGGCCGTCGGTACGTATGAGCACTTGTCTATACTTAATCCTTGGAACTTTGGAATATCTGGAGACTTTGAGGCCTGTACCTCTTCACTCGCGTTTTCAGTACTCCTGTCATATAACGAGTCATTTGTTTCCCTTGCACCCTTTGCATTTGCAGGAATATTAGGAGACAAACAACTTCAAAATCCCGTGGGGTTAAACAAATATTTACTGGATCTTGCAATTTCAAGAGGAGGACTTAAAACCCGGCGAGGAATAATATTGAAAAGAGCCAGTGTCGCAGAGTCTCTTGCTTATTCTTTACCACCCTACATTTCTAACGTAACAGGGGATGTTGATGGTGCTAAGGCCTTTTTAAAGAGTATTAATTTAGATCCAGAACTACTTACTGAAGAAGTTCTAATGAACGAAGAGATTGCTAAAAAACTCTCCTCAGCAATAGCTTTAAAATTGTCTGAACAATGTATCGATGAGGAGGACATAAAAGGCGTTTTAGGTCCCCACTATTATACAGAAGTCGAAAACTATACTATCTACGTAGACGACTTAACAGAAATTCTCGATGCCATGGGAAGAAGTGGAAATACTGGTCTTCTTCCGAGACTTGCTGAATATGATCTTAGGACTATTTTCCAGCTTACCAATTTTGCTGAAAGCATAAAAAAGGATGCTATAAAAGCTCTTAGAGATCTTGAGAGCTCTTACAAAGACATGGGAACATATTGGTTTTACATGTGTAATGATCCTAGAATAAGATCCTTGGTGGCTACTTTTGGCGTCTCATATGTTGTTCCTAAGGATAAACCCCTTATAGTAATGACCCTTGAAGAGGGTAGCTATGTTATCTCCGCCAGAGCCCATAAATCGCTCGCTGAAAAGGGTCTCGATCTTTCATGGTCATTGAAAAATGTTGCTGAAAAGTTTGGAGGTCATGGTGGAGGTCATAGAGTAGCCGCAGGAGCCAGAATTCCGGGAGAGCATGATCTAGAAGAAATATTAAGAGCATTAAAGGAAGCTCTAAAGATCGTTTAACGTGATTTGTATGACTACAAAATATGAATTCGAAATAGAAATTCCTCTTCCTTCTAAGAAAATGGCGGAAATAATTAAAAAATCATTAGATCCAGAAAATTATGTTTACGTAAAGCTCTTCGTAAAGGAGAATATCTTGGTTGCAAAAGGTCATGGAGAAGATGCCGGTTCTATTCTTCATACTATAGATGATCTTTTCTGGTGTCTGTTGGTTGCATATGAATCCCTAAATGTCCTCTCAAAAAATAGATTGGGTAATTTCATTAACGATTCTTGAAGATATTCTTTATAAGAATTATTTTTGACAATGATTCTAAGGCTTCCACTCTATCTAACGCTACCCATAAGTTCTCGCCTTTTGCTACAACACCATGGCCCAACAAAACTACTATGTTTACTCGTTTTAATGCTTCTGAAACTTCCAAGCCAAGTTCTTCAGATCCTGGTTCAATCCTCTCGATAATCTCGACATCAGACCCTATGAGATATTTCGTCTCATAGTATTCAGAAAGGTTCTCTCTTGTCAATAGATTTAGCTCCGCTGCTATGAGCGTATAAATTGGGTGTGCATGTATCAAAGCTTTTGCGTTTGTTTTCTGATAGCACATCATGTGCATTGGAAGTTCTGACGATGGTTTCCCATTTGAGAGAATCTTTCCAGTTATAGTTACTGGTACAAAATCTTTTTCTGAAACATCTGGCTTTGGAGTTCCTCCGGGTGAAATCCAAAAGATTTTTCCGTATTTATTTATTACATCCTGATTCGATGATAGAAAGCTTATATTTCCAGATCTAGGCGTTATTAAACTCTTTTCATACAATATTTTAAGAACTCTTGCTCCTAATCGCTTTTTTTCAATATCAGAGTGTTCTAACATCCTATCATAAAATCTTTGCATTATTTCACCCCAAATACGTTAACGAACTTCTGCCCCAGGTCTAACCGGCCTATCAATGGTTACTTTGTCATCCTTAGTCCTCATTATAGCGTTATTAGAAGTCTTTGATCTTATAAGCCCCTCGTCATCAACATATATCTCTACAGCCTTAATATCCTCAACTGATATCTTTTTCTTAGGAACCCTTTTTATGCCCTCAAAGAATACTACGTCACCTGGTTTTCCTTTGGGTAACAGTAGTGAAACTGTTGAGCCGTCATCAGCTGCTAGTAGCATACCTTCGCTCTTTATGCCTCTTAACTTTGCTTGTTTAAGGTTACACACAACAACTATGGACTTACCTAGAAGTTCCTCCTTTGAATAATAGTCCCTAAGACCTGCAACCAAGGTTCTTTGCTCCGTACCAATGTCTACCCTAATCACATAGAGTCTATCCGCATTAGGATGGTCCTCAACCTCTAAGATCTTTCCTACTTTGAGATCTAAGATAGATGCCGGAGCCTCGACACCTTCCTCCCAAGGTTCTGGCGGAATGAGTTCTTCTTCTTTCACAACCCTATATAACGGAGATGGTTCCAAAAGCTTCTGACCTACAGGAATGTCTTCTAGAGCTTCAAACCAGTAGACTTCACCTACTTCATTTGAATATCCTAGGTATTTCCATGCCTTAGCCGTTGAAAATGGTAAAAATGGATGTAATCCGATAACCAACATTTTCACAAGTCTAAGACCTACGTAAATCGTAGTCTTCGTCCTCTCTACATCTGTTTTTATAGTCTTCCAAGGAGCCTTAACGTCAAGATATTTGTTGCCTAAATGGGCTATGTTTACTATATTAGCCAAGGCTTCTCTGAAGCGGCAGTTTTCTAGACTTTCCGTTGCTTTCTTAAAGTACTCCTCTGCTTGCGCCAGCGTTGTCTTATCAACGTCATCCAATTCTCCAGGTTCGGGAATAGCTCCAAAGCGGTGATATGTAAAATGAAGTACTCTATGAATAAAGTTACCAATGTTTGCTACGAGCTCATTATTGTTTCTCCTAATCATATCTCCAAGATCTACACTCGTATCCCTTGTTTCTGGCATATTAGCAGAGATATAATATCTTAGCGCATCTGGATCTAATATTTTAAGCACCTCAGATACCCAAAAAACGTTTCCCAAACTTTTATCTATCTTTTCACCGCTGATTAGTAAATATTCATTTGCAGGAACATTATAAGGCAAAATAAATTCTCCATGGGCCATTAACATTGCAGGAAAGATTATAGTATGGAACGGAATATTGTCCTTTCCTAGGAAAAGATATACCTTTGCATTTGTGTTTTTCCAGAATTTTTCCCAATATTTTTCATCGCCTATCTTCTTAGAGTACTCTATTGCTGCCGAAATATATCCCAATAACGCTTCAAACCACACGTAAATCCTCTTATCCTCATAACCCTCAAATGGTACTTCAACGCCCCAAGTGATGTCTCTGGTGATTGATCTATCCTTAAGTCCTGCTTTATCAAAGTTTCAAGATAGACTTCTAGAGTGGTTAAAGGATAAACACTGG
>CBEVQP010000005.1:0-20613 GCA_965552035.1 uncultured Thermoplasmata archaeon
TCGCGAGGGTTGTCTTATTCCTTGCTAGCGATTTATCGAGCTACGTAAATGGCGCGTTAATACCCGTGGACGGCGGTTTTCTCTCTGCATAATGCAATATTGTATAACATTATTCATCTAATTCACACAAAAATTAGCTTCGGGCCTAAAACCTCAAAGTTCAAAATCCTAAGGTGCTGAATAGATATAAACTATAAATACTTGTTTTGAAGTATTTAATTAATGTTTGTGATAATCTGGGGTGATAATACATGATGCGTCTATTGAAGAACAAGAAGGCTGTTTCACCTGTGGTTGGCGTAATATTGATGGTCGCCATTACCATCGTACTGGCCGCGACTATTTATATATGGATCTCCTCCATGAGCAGCCCTGCAGCAACGGCGCCTAGCATAAACTTCAGAGGAAGTGTTGTTCAAAACGGTACAGGAGAATATGATATAAACCTCACAGTAATAAGTGTGCAAGGAAGTGTTAACTGGGAAGACCTAAACATTATTGCTAAATATCCAAACGGTACAGATGTACCTTCTGGAAACATTGCAACAGAATCTGGTGCTATTCAAGCAGGAGATATTGTTACAATACATGTTGTTAATGTGAACTCTGGCGATACTGTAAAAGTGACTATAATACATACTCCAAGTAACAGCGTTATCTACGAGAATACGTTCACAATACCTTGATGTGACCTTTTTATTTTTACCTTTTACTTGATTTTCCTTTATTCATATCCGTTTCCGTTTCTATTACTTTTTTAATCATTTTTGCATATCAAAAATTGGTATCGGGATTTGTCTTATATCAGACTTCATTAAACTCTCAATAAAATCGCACAAGCTACCTTAAATAGTAAATTGCACAATTCTTTTAAAGCTGGATTAACATACATTATTTTGAGTCTCTCTAGACAAGTCAAAGTACAAACGGTGAGCTTATGACGAATAAATACATATTTTACGGAATTCTTGCAGGAGCTCTTGTAGGTCTCTTCTGGGGGATAATTGCCATCGCGTATTCGAGCGAGCTTACAAACATGATGAAATATATCGTTGAAGAGACCTCTAGGCAATACAATGTTCCAGAAGATGAAATTCAAATTGCTGTAAAAAGTGTCGAAAATACCATGCGTTATGTAGCATACCTTCTTCCAATAAGCGGTTTAATTAACGGTATCATTTGGGGAGTCATTGCTGGAGGCTTTACGCAAATCTTCGTTGACAAACTTAGAATAAAACCAGCAATCGCCGCATTTATGGGACTAATGATCCTATTCTTTATAATGGCCCTTGCAGTTTACTCTACAGAAAGATACACTGGAGGTCTCATTATAAGATCTCTGACAAAGTATATTCCAACGTGGCTTGTTCTAGGACCATACTTAAGTTACATAATCTTGTACATGGTATTCTGTTCAATTAAAGGTCCTTGGGAGACTTGGATTGAGGCTCCTCCCAAAAACTATTAAATTTAACTTAAGGGGGTGAAAATTGTGGAAAAAGATGTTTTAATAAGCACTACCGAGATAATCCCCGGATATAAAATTGTTAAGGTACTGGGCGTTGTAAGTGGAAGCGTGGTTCTAGCAAGAAACTTAGGAAGAGATATAATGGCAGGTTTGAGAAACATTGCGGGTGGCGAGGTAAAAGAGTATACAGAACTTATGGCAACAGCAAGAGACATAGCATTGAAAAGGCTTAAAGAAAAAGCCCAAAAAATGGGCGCAAATGCTGTCATTGGTGTAAGGTTTTCTTCTTCTGCTATTATGAGCGGTGCCGCAGAAACATTGGTTTATGGAACAGCTGTTGTAGTAGAGCCGGAGTAAAATTTTATTTCTTGGTCTTGAATTCCGTGTACCCACACTTTCCGCAAGTCCATCGGTCTTTGTGTTCAGCTAAAAATACTCCTGGACCACACTTAGGACAGAATCTCCTTTTTCTTGCAATTTTTCCATCCTTTACTTCATAATACTTATATATGCTCTCAGCTCCCTTTGCCATGATTAGGCACCCTCCTTGGCCTCTTCTAATAATCCATGCCTTCTGAGAATGTGTTTAGGCTCCACTTTCTTTAGATCTTCTAGAGTGTCATAGATCTTTACGTATGCCTTACTTACAGTCCAACCAAATCCTGTCCTTATATAATGTACGACGACTAAGTCCTTTTTGACGCCAAACTCCGAGGCTATGAGGTTTCTCACGTCTTCCCTTGAGGGTGTTGCTGACTTTTTGTGCACTATTCTTGCATATATTTCGGTTCTTTTTAGTAGCGGATTATAACGCTTTGACTCTATTGTGAGTTCCATTAGGACACCTCCATCATATCGAGGATCTTGAGAGCGTTCTCTTTTAACAACTTGTTGATCTTTATAAATACTGCTCCCTCATCAGGCTGTCCATAGACAACCCAGCTATCCTCGGGAGCGTGTATTATTACAGGGATTACCGCAAGATCCTCTTCGCCCTCGATTACTATGAGTGAGGGTATTTTATTTTTAAATACCGCCTCAATAACCTTAATCAGCTCATCTGAAATTGTTCCCGGACTGTTTTTAACCTTAACTCTCCTATAGCTTGGTGGGACTCTCCTCAATATGTTCTGGTGGGCTGGAACCTCACTTCTCTTAGTTTTAAAATCTATAATAGCCAAAAATGGCATTTTACCACAAGAAATCGCTTTTAAGGTACACACATCGCCAACCGTTATTAAGGTTCCGTCTATTTCATTATATTTTTCACAAATTTTTGTATCGTCTGTTATAAGCTCTCCAATCGGCTTTTTTAGCTCTTTTCTTAGATTTTCTGGAAGCCTGTATGAGGGCATCCTTATTCCAGCTCCACCGCAAACATGCCCTCTGAGTCCTCTTCAATGTTTCTATACTCCTTGAGAAGCTTCCATGCTCTGGACTTTTTATGGTTAATTATGATGAGTCTTCCAGTCCAATGAGTACTCCTTGGTCCTTCGGAATGGCAAATTGGGCAATTCACATCATTTAGATGTTGTGGAAAATATTCTTCATCAAAAATAAACCCACATTCACTACAAGCTTCATATCTAGTTTCTCCACGAGGCATTTATTACCCCTCCTCAGATTTTCTGCGCCATTCTTCTTTACCCAACCCTGGAGTACGCATTGATAGTCCTATGCGCCATGGTCTAAGTCTCCTCATCTCTGTGATTTTATATGTCATTTCAAAATTCTTGTTCTTAGAGAGAGATACTATTCTTGCTCTCACTTTATCGCCTACATTAACGGTATACTTTGTAGTTATTCCCTTACCCCTCCGCTAGAAAATTGGAATTTATCATCGTAAATTTGGCTTACGTGTAGTAGTCCTTCGACTACTCCAAAGTTTACTATAAGACCCAAACCTTCAATAACCCTTGTGACAATACCATCAAACACTTCCTTAAGTTCTGGATTGAAAACGATCATTTTCACGTTTACCTTTTGATAAATGTTTGGATCTCCGAAGGTTATGAGTCCATCGCCCACGGGTTCAACATCCAAGACCATTACTACAATTCCTAACCCTTCCATATACGGCATTTTTATGAGCTTATCCATGACTAGTTCCCAGCAAACCTTTTTCGGGTCTTCCGATATTCTCGTTGGCGGTATTAACACAGTATCCTCAACCGTGACAAGCTTGTACATGATTATATGCACCTCTAGTTTATTCATGACTATGAGAAGGCTCTATTGAAAAGTGTCAAGGTAATCTATAACGGGTTACAATTTAAAAGTTTCCTTAAAATAAAAAATTAAGTTCAAAGGAATATGGGTGCAAATAGTAGCGCAACAACGCTCATTAGCTTTATAAGGATGTTCAGCGAAGGTCCTGCAGTATCTTTTAGGGGATCTCCTACAGTATCTCCCACAACTGCCGCCTTATGTGGTTCACTCCCTTTTCCTCCAAGATTTCCTTTTTCGATATACTTCTTCGCGTTATCCCAAGCTCCCCCAGCATTTGCCATATAAACTGCTAGAAGGAATCCGGAAGCAGTAGCTCCTATAATGAATCCTCCTACAGCCTCCTTGCCGAGGAACGGTACAAGACCTACGACTATAGGAGCTAATATCGCGCTTACAGTTGGGGCTATCATTTCTCTTAATGCCGCCCTCGTTGATATATCAACACATCGTGCGTAATCAGGTTTGGCTTTTCCTTCAAGTATCCCCGGAATTTCTTTAAATTGCCTCCTAATTTCATTAACCATCTCCATCGCAGCACGTTCTACAGCCTTAATAGCCATTGAGCTAAATATAAATGGCATTAGCGCTCCTAAGAATATTCCAGCAACTATTGAAGGGTTAGTAATTGCAATATTCTCATTTGCCAAGTAATTGCTGTAATTTGCGAAGAATGCCAATGCTGTGAGCGCTGCGCTTCCAATTGCAAATCCCTTTCCGATGGCAGCTGTTGTGTTGCCAACAGCATCTAATGACTCTGCTTTCTCTCTTATATCCTTACCTAATTTTGCCATCTCTGATATTCCTGCCGCATTATCAGCAATAGGTCCATAGGCATCCATGGACATTGTCATTGCCAAAGTGCTTAGCATTCCCACTGCCGCCATTGAGATGCCATATATCCCAATAAGATAGTATACGGATATCATTACTATGGCTACAGAAACCATTGGAATAAACGTGCTGAACATTCCTACGGCCATGCCAGCTAGGATGTCCGTTGCAGGTCCGGTTGTAGCTGCTTTAGCCACTTCTTGGGTAGGCTTGTATTGGTCGGAGGTGTAATACTGGGTTGAGAATCCTATAATTATTCCCACAAGGAGACCAAGAACTAAAGAGATAAACGCTCTATACCATGTAAATGTTACCTGGATTTTTGATACAGGATCTGTTATAATTTCTGTAGGTAGGATTTTATAGGCTGCAATACCAGCAATAAGTGCCGTTAAAAATACACTGACAAGAGTGCCAAGGTTTAATGCTTTGAAAACATTTTCTCCCTTATAATTCGCTGTGATTAATATTCCCAAAATAGACGCTACAATTCCTGCAGCTGCAACAAGAATAGCATACTCAGCATATTCTCGAAGACCCAAAACTACGCCTAAAGCAATAGTGGCAATTACAGAACCCACGTAAGACTCATACAAATCAGCACCCATTCCTGCTACATCTCCCACGTTGTCACCAACGTTATCTGCTATTACTGCAGGATTTCTAGGATCATCCTCCGGAATTCCTGCCTCTACCTTCCCTACAATGTCTGCACCAACATCAGCAGCTTTAGTATATATTCCTCCTCCAACTCTAGCAAACAACGCTATAGACGATGCTCCAAATGAAAATCCAAACAATATAATAGGCAACTTAGCAGTATCTTTGGAGAAAGCAATATATGCAATAGATACTCCTAGAAGTCCTAGACTAGCAACGCTCAGCCCCATTACGGCTCCACCAGTAAAAGCCACTTTTAGGCCCGCAGGGGTTCCCCTCCTCAACGCATTAGCTGTTCTTACATTAGCCAATGTAGCAGCTTTCATACCAAAATATCCTGCAGAAGCAGATAGTATTCCACCAAAAACGAAGGTAAATGCCGTTCGATAATCTAAACCATAATTAGAGAACATAATTCCTGTAACCAGTAAAATTATGAACATTAATACGAGATAAATCATTAGCGTCCTGTATTCTCTTCCAAGAAATGCAGCAGCTCCTTCTCTGATGTATGATGCTATTTTGCTCATTTCTTCTGTTCCTTCCGGCTGTTTGTTAACCCACATATAAAAGTATATTGCCAGAGCCATCCCTATTGTTCCCGTGATTAGGCCCGCCAAAGCATAATTCACGAAGCCCACCTCCTCTTGAAAATTTGATAATGAACACAAACTTGGCAAAAGGATACGCTCTTCTGTATAATTTGACCATGACTCCATTAAAATCTATTGTCGATAAGATAAATACTTTTTGGTATACTCAAGGCTGATGTTTTATTTAAAATCGTAAATACTCCTCAAAATAAAATGTCTTTCTAAAAGATATCAGAAATATTAGGTCAAACTCAGAAAAGTAATTTTATTCATAGAGTTTCAGGGATCTATAGTAATTACATAATAATTGTTTCTTCCGCGGCCATAATGGGCTCAAGGTTCTTTCACGTATCCTTGCATATCTGCATATAAGCATATTTAAATATACTTAGCAACTCATTATATAATATTGTCACAAAGGATGATTTGAATCTCAGAATCCTCCAAAAAGGCTTCATAGATGGTTCTACGGAGGTCACAAATTTTAGAGAATTTTCCCTGGTGGTGATGGAAGTTGGCTAGGGCTAAATTGTCTTTAAAAGCTATGGCATTTATACTTGCAATCTCATCTGGTTTATCTGTTTTGATCTCTTATATTATCCTCGAACATTTGCAAGCTGGCTTATTCGTTAAGTTTTCTGTACCCATGGTTATTCTCATAATAGTGCTAATAATATCGGCCATATACGTTAAGAAGGAAGAAAATATTAGAAAAGAAGTTCTTAAAGCACTTCAAAAACTAGGTTCGGGTGACTTTACCGGCTTGGATTTGCTCAGAGAGATCTCTAAAAAGACTACTATAAAAGAATTCCAAAGCTTCGCAGAGGGTATACTAATCCTTCAAGAGAATGTTAGAGAGATTATCGAAAGTACTATGAAGCTATTTAATGAGGTTAAAAGTAAAAATCAGGAGCTGTCTACTAGGATTAAAGCCATTAGCACTAATGCAACAAATATAGCCCAAAGTGTTGAGAAGTTTGCATATACGACCCAAGATGCTGCCGACAGAGCCATAAGAGTAAGTGAGAGTACTGAAAATGCCATTTCAACATTAACTGAGCAAATTGAGAGACTTAACGAATCTTCTCAACAAATGAGGAAATCTTCGGACGATCTTAAAGAGGCCTTGTCCGATATTGAGGGGCTTCTTGGTAATATTAAGAGAACAAAAGAAAATCTAGGTGAGATTTTAGATAGGGTTAAGAGCTTCGAAGACTATGTCAGGAAAATTAGTTCAACAACACTCTCGATAAAGGATATTGCTGATCAAACAAATATCATTGCAATTAATGCTGCAATAGAAGCTGCTAGGGAAGAAAGTTCTGGTTCTGGAGGTAGTGTCTTCACAATAGTTGCTGAGGAAGTCAGAAAGCTTGCTGAAACCTCAAAAGAAATGGCCTCTGAAATTGAAAACGCTATAAAGAACATAACAGAAATATCGGAAAGCAATGTAAAGTTCATAGAGGAAAGTTTATCTCAAATTGGAGATGTTATTTCGCAAGTAGAACAAACATTCCGTGAAATTTCGAATATTGGATCCCGTATAATTGAAATTGCAGAAACCGCAGAAAAAATAGCAGAAGAGCTCTCTACCCAAGGCCTTAATACGATGAAGTCTATTAGAGACAATATAAGTGAGCTTACTTCAATGTTCGAAGAGCTTACTAGTACAGTTCAAGAGATAAATAGTATTATGCAGGAGCTCACGGCAAACATTAAAGAAATGAGTGAGGCATCAGACACGTTAGATATGAGTGTTCTTGATCTCAAGAGTTCTCTTGAGAGATTTAAAGCCTGATTTTTCCTTTTTATTAATCATTTTCTAGCATGTGGTGGAAGTATTTCTTCAACAGATATTTCGCCATATGAAAACTTTATTGCGTCCATTGCAGCCACATCTAGCGGGTCTACCGTATCAACGTATTTTTTGAATTTATCTTTTAATACTGAGAGTTCTGTGCACCCGAGAATGACTACGTCAACCTCTGGTACCTTTTCCAGTATTATTTCTATCTCTTCCTCTGTTACCTCTTTTCCCGCCTTTACTTTATCATATATTATTCTCATCAGATCCTCTTTTACATCACTCTTGGGAATTATGAGGTTCACTCCTACAAATTCATTAGCCCTTTCGTAGACTTTAGAAATATATGTTCCTAATGTTGCAAATAAAATAATTCTGCTATACTCTCTAGAAGCTTCTAGAAGTGTCCTGTATGGCATATGATATATGGGTATTGATGATTCCCTAACCAAATATTCATAAAAAGCATGAGCCGTGTTACATGGAATAAATACTATATCTGCACCAACTTTTTCCAGTTTTCTTATACCTTCGATTAACTTTGGCCTAGGATCCCTGCCTAAGCCCTTTATATAGGCAGTTCTGTCCGGAACCCTTGGGTCATTTATTACTATTATTGGAACATGATCTTGATCCTTTTTTGCTCTACGATTATACGTAATTATTCTATACTCGAGATCTGCTGTAGCTAAAGGTCCCATCCCGCCCAATATTCCAATAATCCTCCTAGTGTCTTCTAAAGTGTTCCCATCCACGACCTTTCACCTCCATTATTTTTTCATCTTTCTTCACATATACTCCTCTCCCTTCCTTCACTTCACCCACTACAGTTATGTCTATCTCTAAATCCTCCCTTATTTCTTCTATTCTATCCAAAATTTCCGGTTTAGACGTCATGACAAGTTCGTATTCCCCACCACCAAAGAATACGTGGTTAAAAACTTCTTCTGACGAGAAATTTGTAATAAGCCACTCGTCTTTCGGTATGGAGTCGTAGTCTACTACTAATGCTACTTCCGAATCCTTAGAGATTGTCTTCAAAGATTCGTATAAACCATCTGAGGAGTCTATTGATGCTGTTATTATTCCCAAAGATGTTAACACAACTCCCTCCCAGACTCTAGGTCTGGGCTTCATAAGTTTTTCCCTTAATTTATTTGGTACACTTTCTCCGCCTAAAATTTTCTTTAAAACTCCAGAAGGAGTTCCGAACGTCCCTGTAACTATGATTACATCCCCAGGTCTTGCGCCTGACCTTGAGACGTAAGATTTTTTCTCTGTAATGCCCATAACAAATACATCTGCCGAAAATTTTTCGCCAAAATTTAGGTCTCCACCGTCTAATTTTGCTCCAAAAAGAGATGCACACTCATCAACCCCTTTTAAAAAAGATAAAAGGTTTTCTACATCAAAATCTTCAGAGACAAACACGGAGGCTAGGACGCTAATTGGAAATCCTCCTTTAGCTGCAATATCACTCAAAGAGGATGCGCAAGAGTACCATCCAGCCTCATAATAAGTCATTCCAGGTGGAATGTCTGTATCTTCGTGTATTCCATCAACAGTTGTAAGAATATAATAATTTCCAAATGGGATGGGTGCACAATCATCTCCCAAAAGATGAGAGGGAAGCTCTTTAACTATTTTTTCTAATATTTTCTGTTCACCCAATTCCTTCACTTTCATCTGCTAGCACCTTAAGAAGATCGCGAGTCTCAACATTCAATTTTCTTGAGATGCGTCTTATACTCTTCATCACTCCGCTCCCATACTGAGCGGCCTTTTTTTCTCGAAAATATATTTCTCTTGGAAGACCCAAATATTTGGCTATTTTCCTTAGAGCTAATTTCCTTATTCCCTTGTAAACTTTTTCTTCGATGGGAAGTCTCTTTGCTAGCTGGACTATCTCTTCATCTAAATATGGTCTCACAATAATCTTACCAAAGTGTTTTGCTATCTTGTCCTCTATAGGTAGCGTATATTCAACCAATTTTTTGAAATCTTCGTCCATACCATGAGGATTTACTAGATACTTCGCATAACCACCAAACAGTTCATCGGCACCTTGTCCTGAAAGTAGTACTTTCTCCTTGCTGTTTTTGAGGACAAAATAAAGGGGAACTTCAAAAGATGCCAACAGAACGTCTTTGATGCCAAGACTAGAAAAAAATTTCAGAGCTTCGAAAACGTGCCCATCAGTAATTGTAAGCATTTTCATTCTGGAGTACGTGCCTAAAATATCCGAAATGTATTCTAACCCTGTTTTAGCATTAACTATGTCTCTAGATCCCTCAAATCCTACAACGTAAAAACATGGATCTAAATATTTTAAAGCCAAAAACCCAACAATACTGCTATCAAGACCTCCAGAAAATGCCACCCCTACGGAAGATGTTTGATATTCTTTTTTCACTTCCTTAAATACCTCCTCTAATCTTTCTGCAAGTCTTTTATATATTTCAACGTGTTCCGTTGGTATTTCAAAAATCCTTAGGTCTTTGACCATTTCTAGAGACACCTTTAATGAGCAATTAATGTATCTCTATACGTCATTCTAAACGGCCTATAAGCATTCAAAATCTTGAGATCAATGTCTGTTATTACAACATCTTCGTCAAAATATTTGGCTTTGGCTATTATATTACCGCGTGGCCCAACTACTCTGCTGCCTCCCCAGAACAGCAAATCCTCAGTAACTCCTGGATAATTTACATATATATGATAAAAGCCATTTTCAACGGCTCTAGCAGCTATTAATGTCTCAAATAATCGCTTGGATGTTATAGGGGATGCTGATATTGTCACTAAAATATCTGCACCCTGCAATGCGTAGAATTTGGCCGTCTCTGGGAAGAATATATCGTAGCATATCTGTACGCCCAGACGTATGTCATTCACAGTTACAATGCTTTGATAGGGCTCCCCTGGCGTATAATAAATTAACTCTCTAAATGGGCCAAAATTAGGAAGATGTGCTTTTCGATATACTGAAATAGTGTTAGGAGTTACAATTAACGCAGAATTGTAAAAGATTCCTCTATAATCTTTTTCCGGAAATCCAAAAATAACTATCTTTTTGCTCTCTTTTAATTCACTGAGTAGCTCCGAAAGTGTCTTAGAAGGTTGATGAATATTCTCAGCCAAATAAATTATGCGGTTCATAATGTTATAACCGGTGAGATAAAGTTCTGGAAATACATAGATGTCTGCATTATGTTTCTTTATTGCTTCCAAAATTCTGTTAGCATTTTCCTCTTTGTCTCCAAGCTCCGCTTCATATTGTAATAAAGCTACAGTGATGTTCTCGTTATCCATTTAGTCCCCTCCATTTTAATATTCTTTTGGAACTTTACAGTGCCAACAATATTATGTGCGTAAATGCAGAACATAATATTATAGTACACTAAAATTATACTACACACTACACTTCTTAAAAACAATCGGTGATGTGATATGTTTAACGAGAGAGTGGGATCTTTAAGTACAGGATTGATTCGTGCCGCTGGATATGCAAACAAGATAAGAAGAACGGCATTTGCCCAGCTAAAAGACTATGCCGATCCAAAAGAGATTGTTAGAGCCACAGCACTGCTTAACAGATCTCTCTTCGAAGTCCTAAGAGAATATAATGTCGAAAAGACTGATGTTGTAAGAATTAGGATTTCCTATAGGGTTTCAAATGGACAGATTACTTGGATTCCCGAAAGTTTAGAGTTAGAAGTATATAAATTCCATGAGACTGATGTGAATAGGGCCAGAGAGTTGCTCAAAGCTTCTCTTGAAGAAACTTCGGAAATAGAGGATATCTCGGAAAGTTTTGAGGAGTCTCCTGAGGAAGAGGTATATGAAGGCCAATCAGATAAGTGATTCATATGTTATAATCAAAAATGCAAAGGTATTTGGCGGTGGAAGTGTTATAGTGGTAAAAAATGGACGTATTATTGCTGTTGGTGGTGAAGATCTAGAGAGAGCTTATTCAAAGGAGAGCAACGTTAAAATATTAGACCTTAACGGAAAATATCTCTTTCCAGGATTTATAGATTCTCATATGCACTTTTCAGAGTATGCCTCTTACTTAGATGCTGTTGATTTAAGATGTGCTAAATCTATAGAAGATGTAAAAAGGCTTATTGAAAATGCTGGAAAAAGGCTAGGGAAGGGAGATTGGGTAATAGCGTTTGGATGGAATGAAGGTGACTTTCAAGAGAGAAGAGTGCTAAATAAGCAAGATTTACACTTTAATTTTCCGGTCGTTGCTTTTAGAAGATGCATGCATATTGCAGTTGTAAATGACGCTGCACTTTCTCAAATAGATATAAAAGAAGTTTCCGGCGGAGAGATTGATGTAGAAAACGGAATCCTTAAAGAAAATGCTTTGTCACTCATCCATCAAAAATTGAGATCAGTCTTACTAAATAAATTTAAGAAAAATGCCAAAAAAGCAGGAGAAATCTTAAAAAGCATGGGTCTTACGACAGTCTCGGATATGGGTATTGACGCAGACCACCTAGAGGCTTATTGGGAAATAGCTGAAGAGTTGCCTATTAGGGTTGTGGCCTATATAAGTCCGGATGTGCTTTCGAAATTCTCTGTAAAAGATATCATGGAAAGGAACTCGGAAAAGTTCATTGTTAGGGGTATAAAACTTTACGTGGATGGGAGTCTTGGTGGAAGAACCGCCGCATTATATGAAGACTACTCTGATGATCCGGGCAACAAAGGTATGCTCATAGAACCTCAAGAAAGACTCATTGAGAAGGCTGTAAAGGCGGCATCTTTAGGTCTGGACGTTGCAATACACGCTATAGGCGACAAGGCATTTAGTATAGCTCTTGCCATAGCAAAAGAGGTCAAGAAATATGGGGTAAGAGTTCGTATTGAACACTGTCAAGTTATTAAAGAAAATGACTTAAAGAAGGCTAAAGATCTCGAAATAATTCTGTGTATACAGCCGATTTTTATAAACACGGACTCACAATGGGCTGAGTCGAGGTTAGGCAAACACCGTGTCAAAAATTCATATATGCTAAAATCGCTAATAAACCTTGGATTTATTGTTGCAGGAGGTTCTGATGCCCCAGTAGAGCCTCCAAACCCATTATATGGAATCTACGCTGCCATATATAGAAAACCGCTCTCAGAAGATCGTGTTTTCAGGCCGGAGGAATCTGTAGATTTAAAAACAGCAGTAAAGTTATTCACTGAGAATGCTGCATATGCATTGGGTATAGAAAATATTGTGGGAAAAATTTATCCTGGATATCGAGCTGAATTTGTGATTTTTAACAAAGATCCCACGACTGTTGGTGAACAAATAAAAGATATGTGTGTTCATGCGTTAATTCTTTAAGTGGTGTTAACAGTGAATGAGCTTATTGAGAGGTATCTTACTCTAAAAAGACTTCCAAGAACAGGCTGGATTCAAAGAGGAGTAAATAATCCTGAAACCATAGCATCACATTGTTGGGGAGTTAGTTTCCTAACAATTCTTATTGCAGATCATCTAAAAAAGAGAGGACTTGACATAAACACAGAAAAATGTCTGAAGATGGCCATAATACATGATTTCCATGAGGCTGTGATTGGAGACATCCCTACTCCAGCTCTGGATCCAAATACTAAGAAAATGATAGAAAAAAATGCAATAGAACATACAATAGATGTCCCAGAATATAGGGAGCTCTCCATCGAATATATTGAGGGGAGCAGCTTAGAGGCAAAAATAGTAAGACTTGCAGATCTCTTAGACATGGTTCTCCAAGCGGGTGATTATGTATCTGACGGATTTTCCAGGGTGAGGGAGTTCTCACGTCTTATAGAAACTATCAGAAAGCATCCATTATATGAGGGGGTCAAAGATCTCATAGAAAAAATCCTTAGCACCAGGTGGTAAATTTGTGTAGGATGTTGGCAGCATACATCCCTGAAAGGTTTGGATATGATAATATCGTTAAATTTCTCTCAGAAATGGCAAAAAACGGTTTTCGAGGTCCTCATGAAGATGGTTGTGGAGCGCTTCTATTGACTTCCCTAAAAAAGCCCATTGTTTATAAAACGCTTTCACCCGCCCATACCCATGTCAACGAGTTTATCCAACTCATTAAAGCCTTTAATCCTATCTTTATCATAATGCACGCAAGGAAGGGTTCTAGGGGGCCTAATACGATAGAAAATGTCCATCCATTCGTTTCAAATAGAGCTTACCTGTTTCATAATGGAACTCTTCATGAGAGGGCTATCGAATATGCTAAAAAAGAGCTTAAAGTTAGGAATAGGATGAGTAGTACTGACAGTGAGCTTTTACTGCACATATATAATGAGTATGGAGAGAATACCCTTGTAGAGTTTCTCCTATTACATCAAACCCTCATGAAAGACTTCAGTGGTAGAAAAATGGGATCAAACATCTTTATATTTGATGAGAAGTCAAATCTATTCGTCATATATCATAATGTGTTGAAAGATGAGTTTTTCCATGAGAATGAGACGGCCATAGAAGATAGAAGATATTTTGACCTTTTTTCATATAAACTAGACGAATCTTGGATTGTTTCATCAGAAAGTCCTAAAATAAACACCAAACTTAATGTAAACTCAACAATAAAGGATTCAGAAATCCCGTTTGAAAGATTTATTGACAATCATTATGTAAAATCATACAAAAAAGGTTCCCTAGAGGTTAAAGTAATAAAGATAGAGTTATAAGAGGTAATACCACATGACTGACTCTCTCTTAACATTTGCAAAATATCTTCTCGAAACACTAAAAACAGAGGGCGGAATCCTTCTAATAAGCGTTGAAGAGCCGCATTCTTTAGAAAGTATTCTTAAAAAATTGTGTACAGAAAAAATATATCACTTCTGGGACCCCTCCTCCCCTTACGGCCTTATTACAGTAGGATACTTCGGCCATATAGCGTGGATGCTAGGACCCAAAAATAGGCTTATTAAAAAGTTCAAAGGTCCTGTAGAGGATGAATTTGGAAAAATGCTTTCTTCCTCCCAAATATTTTTCCCCATATTAAGAAACTTTAAGGAGAAGTATTAAATTCGAAATTCTATTTTATGATGTTTTACCCTTAAAATGTAGAAAACACAATAACCACGAGGTGTCCTTTATGAGCATTGACCTAGAAAATATCAAAGCCGATCTTTTGTCTGGGAGGCCAATATTAGTTTATGACTTTGACAATAGAGAAAGAGAGACCGATATCGTGTTTTATGCGCCGAAAGTAACGTACAAAAGTGTTGAGTTTATGAGGAAATATGGCGGAGGATTAATCTGCGTAGCTTTGGGTCCTGAAGTGTGGGAAAAACTTGGTCTTCCATATTTATCAGACATTCTAAAGTCTCTAGAGGAGTATTTAGTTATTAAACGCGCTGCTTCAATAAGAATTCCCTATGACGAGCAATCTTCTTTTTCAATAACGGTCAATCATAAAGATACCTTCACAGGAATTTCGGATAGAGATCGTGCTTTAACCATCTCTGAACTTGGAAAACTTGCAGAAATGTCTTTTAAAATTTCAGAAGAAGATCTAAAAGAGTTGTTCGCAAATAATTTTAGAACACCTGGTCACGTTCATATCCTTAATGCAAGAAAGGGATTACTAGACAAAAGACATGGACATACGGAGCTTGTAATAGGTCTCTCAAAACTACTTGGCATAGCACCTGCTATGGCGATTGTTGAAATGTTGGGTGATACGGGGCTTTCGTTGAAAAAGGAGGCCGCAAAGGAGTTTGCAAGAGAGTTTGACCTCATATTCATTGAAGGTAAAGAGATACTAGAGGTGTGGAGGCTTGAGAAAGAAAAAGAGAGTTCTGGCCTCAGGGACGTTTGATATAATCCATCCAGGCCATATCTACTATCTAAAAAGGGCAAAAGAGTTAGGTGATGAGCTTATTGTTGTGATAGCAAGAGATTCCACTGTAAAGAGAATAAAGGGCAGGGTTCCAATAATGCCCGAAGAATATCGGCGGATTGTTGTAGAGTCCCTAAAACCTGTAGATAAGGCTGTGTTGGGCTATGAAGGTGAGGATATATTTAAAATCGTCGAAGAAGTAAAACCTGACATTATAGCGCTTGGATACGACCAGAATTATGATCCAGAAAAAATTAAAGAGGAGCTTAAGAGGAGGGGGATTAACGTAGAAGTTGTGAGGATTGAAAAATATGATGATGATATAGCAGCCACAAGTAAGATTATCTCAAGAGTATTAGAGGTGCTATCAAATGAAAAAGAAAATAGGAATAGTTGATACCACCTTTGCCAGATACGATATGGCCTCTGCTGCAATTGATGAAATTAAAAAGAATGCCACAAATATTGAGATTATTAGATATACCGTTCCTGGGATTAAAGATACCCCGGTTGCTGCTAAAAAGTTAATAGAAGAAGAGGGTTGCAATATTGTCATGGTATTTGGGATGCCAGGACCTACTGAAATTGATAAAATGTGTGCTCACGAGGCCTCTATGGGATTAATCCTTGTTCAGCTTATGACGAATACTCATGTCATCGAGGTATTTGTCCATGAAGATGAGGCAAAAGATGAGAAAGAGCTAGCATGGTTAGCAGAGCGAAGAGCGAGAGAACATGCAATAAACGCGATAAAACTTCTATTTAGGCCTCAAGACCTAACAAAACTAGCAGGCACCGGTCAAAGACAAGGATTTGAAGACGTAGGACCAATAAAACCTAAAAGATAAGTATAAATTTTACTCTGATCCGCGTATTAAAGAGTATTTATTGGACATAATTAAGTGCATATTTATATCCTAAGTAACTCCTATCTCAAAATATTCAATGGAGGGATTAATATGCCACGTATGAGAATTGGGATCGTTGTTAGTGAATTTAACTACGATATAACACACATGATGCTTCAGGTAGCTCTTAATCATGCTAAGCTACTGGACATTGAAGTAAAGAAAATCGTACATGCTCCGGGAGTCTATGATATCCCACTTATGGTAAAGAAGTTGCTAAGAAGAGAAGATATAGATGGCGTCGTTGCACTTGGAACTGTTATTGAGGGAGAGACAAAACACGATGAAATCGTAATGCACAACGCAGCTAGAAAGCTCGCCGACCTTGCTGTAGAATTTGAAAAGCCTGTAACGCTTGGAATTTCTGGTCACGGAATGACAAGGCTTCAGGCTATGGAACGTATTGAAGAAAAGGCTAAAGAGGCTGTTGAGGCTGTTTTAAAGCTTTATGAACGTATGAAAGAGATCGAGGAGGAATAATAGAGATGGTGTCTGGAAGGATAAGCATTATACAAGAATCTGCCACACTTAAGATTTCCCAAAAAGTGAAGGAATTAATAAATAAGGGATATGACGTAATCCCACTTAACATAGGCCAACCGGACTTCGATACTCCTGAAATAATCAAAGAAGGCGCTATAAAAGGATTAAAAGAAGGAAAAACTAAATATGTAAGTCCTCAGGGAATTCCTGAACTCAGAGAGAAAGTATCTGAGTACTATGCGCAAAGATATGAAGTAAATGTCTCGCCAGACAACATAATTATTGCCCCCACAAAGTACCTTATCTACGCTTCGTTACTTACCATAGGAGACTTGGGAGATACTGTCCTCATCCCAGATCCAGGATGGGTTTCATACAAATGGCAAGCGTATCTAGCGGGACTAAAAACTGAGTACTATACATACGACGAAGAAGCCAACCCAAGGATCGAAGTAATAGAAGATCTTGCCCACAAGTCTGTGGGAATAATACTAAACTCACCGTCTAATCCCCTTGGAAGCCTTATAGATGTAAGCTTTCTAGAGGACATCTACGAAATTTCAGAAAAGCACTCTATGACCATAATCTCTGATGAAATATACGAGGGAATTGTGTTCGATGGAAAGCACACTTCACTTATAGAGCTAGATCCTAAGTTAGAGCACACAATAGTTATAAGCGGCTTTTCAAAACTCTTTGCAATGACTGGATGGAGGCTCGGTTGGGCTGTAGCCTCTAAAGAAACAATTAAAGCTCTAACGAAGATTATGCAACATACAATCACATGTGCTACTTCCTTTGCTCAATATGGGGCTATATATGCATTTACTGACGAGGCCTTTGAAGAGAACAGAAAAATGGTCGAAGAGTACAAAAAACGCAGAGATATTGTCGTTGAAGAGATTCGGAAGCTAGGGTGGGATCTAATCGTACCTAAAGCAACATTCTATGCCTTTCCTAAATATAATAGCGATAAGCCATCAGAACAGATAGTTAACGAGTTTCTGGAAAAGGCCCACGTAGCTCTTACCCCCGGATCATCGTTTGGACCCTCTGGAGAGGGTAAAGTGAGGATTTCGTATGCAATAAGCGAAGATAGACTCAGAGAGGCCTTTAAACGCATAAGGGATGTTTGGGACAGCTTAAGGTGATTTTTCTCGCGATGGGAGTCTCTTTTTATCCTAAATTTCTTCTGCTGTTATTACATATTTTTCTCCCTTTCTTATTACCACCGTATGCTCCGCCTGCGAAACAAAAGATCCTGGAGTATCTTTTAAAACCCTGTATTGCATGATAGCGCCCATTCGTTGTAAAACTAAAAGACCCCTCCTTACGGTACTCTCATCGCCATATCTTAAGCACCATCTTTCTGAGAATGGTAACGTACCAAAATTCTCTTTTATAAATTCAAACAAATCCCTTGCAACTCTATCTCTTATAGGCACGTTACGGATTGCTCTATATATTCCTCCTGGCGGTCCTTCTCGTACAACTCCCGATCCTCTCAGCACGGCAAAGGGCTCAATAGCAAAAACACCTTCTTCGGGGATTTTTCCTGCCCCGGCCCTATAATTGTTAATTGACAATCCGGCATGGAGATTCCATCTATCTATTTGATGTCCTGAAAGATTAACCACGGGTTTATATCCATACCCAACAATCGTATCTTCTATGACGCCCCCGAGATCTCTTAACATTGTTCCGGGACCTATGACCATAACAGCCCTCTCAAGCGCCTCCTCTGCCGCTTGAATAAGTCTCTCCAATTCTGGATTTCTTTCGCCAACAATTACCGTAACAGCGGTATCGGCAATGTATCCATCAATATGTGCTCCTAAATCTATTTTTACAACATCTCCCTTTGAAAATACTTTTGAATCATTTATTTTAGGCGAATAATGGGCTGCCTCATTATTTATCGAAAGATTTACTGGAAATGCCGGACGGGCTCCTCTAGATATTATTTCAGCCTCCAACATCTCTGCGAAATCATACAGCCTCATCGATGGTCTTATTTCTTTCCTAGCTATTTCCCTTACTTCCTTGGCAATTTTTCCGGCCTTTATAAACTTCTCAAGGACGTCATCTGTGATCTTCAGCTCTTACACCTCCAAAAGAAGGAAGTCATTCTCCCCCATATGTAAGTTTAATCTTTAGAACCTTCTCTATCCTTTTCCTCACCCGATCCTCGGGGATGATCTCACTATTTTCAATCTTTGCAAGAAGATTCACCTTAATACCCACCTTTTTAGCCAGTTCTTCTCTTGTCATTCCTAGTTGTTCCCTGGCTTTACGAATTCTTTCTCCAAAATCCTCTACAAGGAGGTCTTCCTCCATTTCGTCTCTACGCATCGAGGCGTACCTTTCGTAAAGTGTTTTTTCTCTCGGCTTCTCAGCAACGTATTTACTTATAGTTCGTCCCAACTTAGAGCATTCCTTACAAACCAGGTATTCATAGCCCTCTATAATCGTTCTATAAAGAACATTTGTTTCCTTCCCACAAAGTTCACAACGTGGCAAAATGTACCACCTCAAAATTAGGGCAAAGGTATTTTCGCATATACCTCCACTTAGATAAAGGTTTCATTTGTTTAAATAGATTTAATGATCTACCTTGTCCTGAAGGATAGGGATGTTTGCGTCGATATTTTGTATTTAAATTGACTACTACTGGTCATAATAAAGCACATAAACCACCTCCTTATTAATTCACTTAGAACGTTATAGTACACTTAAAGTGCGGGGGTAGCCAAGCCAGGCCAACGGCGGCGGATTCAAGATCCGCTCCCGCAGGGGTTCCGGGGTTCAAATCCCCGCCCCCGCACCATAGATACTTGTTCTCTTTTTGATATAGGAAAGAAGATGGGATATTATTTGTGCATAGAGTACTACAGAAGGTTCTGAAATTTGTTTTTGTTTAAAAATCTGTGCAAATTTTTTGTGTCTGTGATGCTAACTGACCATACAATTTGCAAAATTCTGTGTGCAAAAAGAAAAAATATTAAAAATTTGCGATCAAATATATATAACGGCTGACGGGGGTGGTGCATCTGCAGGAAATCCGCATTAGTACATCTTTATTTGTAGTGATTTTACTTATTACTTGTGTCGGAGGGCTATTTCTTCCTGAGAGCCTTCTAGCGTCATCTTTAGACGAGTACTCGAATAACCCGGAAGGCGTAGGAAACATAGTGCACGTCTATGACGAAGATTACGTAAGCATATGGGACGACAAGGCAGCAGGAATCTGAATCGGTGGCTGGGCCCGCATATACCCTCCACCCTCCGAAATAATAAATTGGGATTATGGACGCTACAGCTGACCCATATTATGATGTCCAATGGGATGGTTACATGGCTAGCCCCACAGATTCTGACGGAAATCCCATATACCCTTGCCCATATGCCTATGTTAAGACGGGAGTTCACGTATCAGATCCCTTATGGCCAGGCATAGGGAGAGACGAATCTCTATATGCTGAAATTCTGCCAACACCGCCATAATAATGTAAAACACTAAACTAGGTGGCTATCATGCGCCTTAGATCTCTGTTTATCTATTTCACAATTTTTTTGATTGCCTTTTATAACGTTTGTACTGTCACAGTTGCCGAGGAGGACTTTACTCTAAAGGTTGGGCACTACGCTGAGTATATTGCCAGATATGTCCGTCATGATGAGGATATGCCTAATGGTACTCATTTTCTCAATATTTACTTTTTAGATAACCCTAGACATCTTATTAATGTATGGGGCACAGAGTTTAGGTTTC
>CBEVQP010000006.1:0-20136 GCA_965552035.1 uncultured Thermoplasmata archaeon
GAAAAGGGAAAAGTAAGGAGACTCCATTGGATTAATACTGAGGACTTCTTAAATGATCCGCAAATTGGGTTTGGACTTTTATCTGACGTTTTAAACATTTCCTCCTCAGAAATGAAGGAGTCTAGAAAAGTTGTTATTGACATGTTGCACGATGAGAAGCCAGAGAAGATACTTTCTTATATTGTGCGGCTAAGAAATAGAAACGAAACACTTCTCAAGTATATAGAGGATAGTAGCCTCGGTTTTGAAAAAAGAATAATCCTCCAAGAACTTCCAGCATATCTCAGAATCCCAAAGAAAATTAGAATAGAGGCCATAAAGGTGGCTCAAGAAGCAGAAAAATTTGAAGATCTTCTAGTAAAAAGAGGTTTTGGGCCAGGTTTAGCCAGGTCTTTAGTTTACGTTTCCCATATAATCTACGGAACACCCGTTTCTTGGAAGGATCCTATCAGATTTACGTACGCACATGGGACAAAGGCTGGCAGACCATATTATGTTCGTAAAAAGCTAATGCTAAGGGAAGCCGAAACTTTAGAAAACGCAATTAAAGAGGCAAAAATAGGGGATAGAAGAAAATTGAATGCCATAAGGAGGCTTAAAGATTTGGTATCATTTGAGGATTAAGCTAAATGAGCAACCAATAATTTCCTATATTAATATTTTTTAATCCAGCCATTTTAGCTTCTCTATAACATTCTGACATCTGTTTTTTACTCGTTCTTGGAAGATCTTTCATTAAGTGTTGGGGATGAAACGCAAGAAGAGAATAGGGAATATTTTCGTCTAAAGATGCCAAATATTTTGCAATTTTCTTAACTTCTATAGCATCTACATAATGAGGAACAATAAGAGTACTTACCACAAGTAAAGGAACTTCTGGTCTATCCTTGCTGAGCTCTACCAAAATATTAACGTTCTCTTTTATTCTCTCAACGGCACTATAACCGTTAACACCAGTGAGAGCCTCATAAACCTCTGGAGTATATGCTTTCCAATCTATTTTTATAATCCCACCACTTTCTAGAGCTATTTTCCCTATTTCTTTCATAACTCTGGGGTCTTCAAGACCGTTGGTTTCCCAACAGATTCTCTTAATATTGTTTGCTTCTTGCGACTTTCTTAATATTTTTCTTGATGCCTTAAGAATGAATGCTGAATGTGGTGTTGGGTCCCCGCCAAAGTAACATATACACGTAATTTTTGGTTGCATACATTCTTTTACAAAATTTTCTACACTAATAATTTCCCCAAACCTTTTATTTGGGATTCCATGTTGGATCATATATTTGTGCTCAATATTTTGGCAAAAAAGGCAGTCAAGGTTACATCCTGCAAAGAATACCGCAAGGTTGTAATGTCCATATTCAATTCCCATAGTCTTTGTGTATTTTGGATATCCTGCAGACGTCGTTGCAGGGCATATGAACTCTGCTACACAATTTGTTGGGTGTGGGTCAAGATAGTAATGAAGAAACGCTTCATCAAAACTGCCTGTTATTGTGGTAAGTTTACCCCCATCGTTTTTGATAATTCCGCAAAAGCCAAATGATCCTTTTGGTATTTTACAGTTGTTTACGCAGAACCGACATTCAATGTAGTCCGAATGGGCTTTGGGAGGTCTTGCAGGTAATCCAATAAATTCTCTCCATCTTTTTCTGCTTTCTTTTACATATTTTAGTGAACTTTCTCCAAATTTTCTAATGCAGTCAACACAAACGCTAATTGTAGATGATATATCTTGAGAATTTTTTCCACAAATTCTACATTTGGCCATAACATTAATTACATTCTTTGTCAGGTTTTTTGTATTTCACCATAGTAAAATGACAAAAAGACTTCTGTTTTGTTTTACTCTCTTGCCCTAAAGGGCAAGGTTTAGGCGATTTATCACTCAATTACCCTCATGACCCACAGATTTCTTCTCATAAGTATATATGCTAAACTTCCTGCGATAACGTTGCTTATCGCCATCCCTACCCACGTGCCGAGAGAACCCATTCCTAGGAGTATCCCAAATACATAGGATAGTGGAACCCTGAGCCCCCAAAGTCTTGTTATTGCAATTAGTAGATTATATTTCGTATTGCCAGAGGCAGTGAAGGGAGTAAGTGCCGAGACAGAGAGTATGAAAAAGGGGATAGACATTCCAAACGTCCAAGAAATAAGAACGCTCTCTTTAAAGACTACGGTATATCTGTATGGGTCCTCTGGATTTCTTAGGAAAAATCCAAAGAGCTCCTTTGAGAATATAGCGATTATAATGCTAGTAATAAGAATTACAAGGAAATTTATGGAAACATTTAATTTTGCAACCTTTTTAGCTCTTTCAAAATCGTTATCGCCAATGGACTGACCAATCATTGTTGTTGCAGCGTCATTGAGAGCATAAGCCAGCCATGTACCTATATCGCTAGCTCTATTATATATAGTCCAAGCAGTAATTGCATACGGTCCTATTCTAGATATTATTGCCGTTAATACGAAAAATCCAGAGGCGGTAATTGCATTACTTCCGCCTAGAGGAAGTCCTATTTTAATCAGCTTTTTAATTAGCTCTTTCTTAGGTTTAAAGTGATACAATCTAAGGCCCACATATTTTTTTGATCTCATCACGTATAATGAAGCGACTGTCTGAAGCATTTGTGAAATAAGTGTTGCTATAGCCGCACCCTTAACTCCCATAGCAGGAAAACCAAAAAGACCATAGATAAGAATAGGATCCAAAATAACGTTTAAGGTAACAAATGGGAGTGCAATGTA
Source organism: uncultured Thermoplasmata archaeon (assembly GCA_965552035.1). GTDB lineage: Archaea > Thermoplasmatota > B47-G6 > B47-G6 > B47-G6 > B47-G6. Next base: position 2,761 of record CBEVQP010000006.1, read on the forward strand.
AAACGAGAGCTCTGGATATCCCCAGTTCCTTATAATTACAGAGGATATATACGCAAAACCGTAAGCAATATCAGAGAAAACCACGACTCTCGCGTACTCAATAAAATCTTCTCTAAATGAGCCCTCTAACCCAAAGAAATCAGATAGAAGAGGTAACATTAAGAGGAATATGAATACAAGTGGTATGCTAATGACACCTGAAACTATAAAAGTTTGTCCTATAGAACATCTAGCCTCCTCATCTATTTTTGCTCCTCTATATTGCGTAACAAGAGCTACTGAAGCCATAGAAACTCCTAAAACAAGAGAGAATAACGTGTTAATAATGGGCCAAGTAAATGTAGGGGCAGAAACACTCGACGATCCTAAGCCACCAAGCCAAATAGTATCCATTAAATAGTACATGGAAGAGAATGCGTATATTCCAATAGATGGTAATGCTAGCTTTATAAGGGTTCTAAAGATAGGACCTCTTAGTATTTCTTCCCTTCTTTTGTCTAGTTTTAACCCCGTCATTTTAGCAAATCACCGAAATTACTTTTGTTTAGAGATTTTACAAAGTGTAGATGCATTATTAAGTTGTATTTTAAGAAGGGAGCTATTTAAAGACTATTGGTCTTAGGACTTTCGATTACTAGAACGCTGAGAATATTGTTTGTAGCTCTTATAAACCACTGCCGAGAAGGCCTTACCCTTTAGCATGGGGAAGACATCAACAAAAACTCTTGGTTAGATTAAGTAGCTCTAAGGGCTTAATAGAATAGGAGCAACACGCTCTATAAGAGCAAACTTAATGAAGACTTCGGGGATGAAAATTGTTTCTAACCCTTGTGTATTTAACATTCATATTTTCTAAGTAAACACTAACGCTTCCTAAACAGTTTTATTTTTTGGGAACTACTCACAATAAAAGGATGATGAGGAGCTGACGGTCTGATAAAAGATGATGATGCTACCGTCCCCTGACGAACCTTTTTATGGGGTGTGTCCCTTGACTTCAGGAGGAAATTTATATCCAAAAGTGTGGGATGAAGTAATTACCACATTTTCAAAAAATGATAAAATAATGGTTATTGGGGGTACCGATCGAGGTAAAAGCACTTTCTCATTATACGCCTCTATGAAAATGGATTTACCTCTTTTAGACGCAGACATTGGCCAAGCAACGGTTCCACCACCGACAGTAATAAAGATATCAAGCGATAGGATAACCATTGATGCGGGTTTCTTTGTAGGGTCTACAACTCCCGTTAAAAACATGTTAGGCCATATCTTAGGGACATATATTTTATCAAGGCAGTCAAGGGGGATGGTTATAGATACATGCGGACTCGTAAGAGGGTCAGAGGGCTTTTGGTTAAAGTTTACAAAGGTTTTACTAGTAAATCCTGATGTGATTATTGCAATGAGCAGGTCTGGGGATTTGGATCATATTCTCTCAGTGGTTAGTGAATTTTTTACAGGAGAGATCATAGATATAGGAGCATCTCCATATGCAAGTAAAGAGGATTTGAAGAGAGGTATATGAGGCGAAAGATGAAGTTTAAACTATATTTTGGTGAGGGAAAGATTGTAGAAATACAATCACCTAAGTTTTTCTCTTTTCCATCCAAGTGGAATATTGAAAAACATGTTCTAGCAGCATTAACTGGAAGTTGCGCTTACAAAGTGGCCCTTGTAGGGGACACAGTATATGGAATATGCAGAGAATATTCTTCTAAGCTTTCGAGATTAAAGAGAGTATTTAATGCTTCTCGGACAGTATTTTTAGACGAAAAACAACTGAAAAACACCCTTGTAGGTTTATATTCCAGAGGAGAATTTTTAGGAATTGGAATAGTAGAGGAAACAGATTTCAAGGAGGATACTATTAGGATATATACCTCAGATAGATTTGATACATCAAAGGAGGTTACTGCAATCCAGTTAGGATATCTAAAGCTAACAAGAGATGGCGATGAGCTAAAGGGGTGAATCTTTTGAAAACATTTTGGATATCCAAAAATGTTGCATTTGGCCCTATTCCTATAAGAAGCGATTATGAAGATATCATCGAACATTTTGATGTTGTAGTTTCTTTAATAGAAAAGGAAGAATACAAACTTTATTCATATCAACCAGAATATTTTAAAGAGAAAGGAAATCTAGAGGTTTATAAGATTTATACTCCTGATTATAGAGCTCCAAAACTTATTCCAAGCCTTGAAATTCTTCAAAAAATTTTAGAGTATGATCTACAAAACAAAAAAGTGTATATTCATTGTGTCGGCGGTCTAGGAAGATCAGGAGCATTGGCGGCGGCATATTTAGTTTATAAGGATGGTACGAAGGCAGACGAGGCGATAAAGAAAATAAGAAAAATTAGGCCTGGGAGTGTACAATCAGAAGAGCAGAAAGCGTTTGTACAGAGAGTGTATACTGCTACTTTTGGTGTAAATAAAGAAAAGATATCAAAAATAGCGTCTAAGGCAAAAGAGATCTTGGAAAAGAACACTTTTATACTTGTTAACAAGAGAACGGAGATATCTATGGATTTAGTATGGGGGCTATTTAGAGAGGAATCTCTTGGTCCTATAGCATTCGTTTCTTCTCTTGCGTATTTTGGAATTCTCTCAAATAATCTTATCGAGCTCTCACTAGAGAATTACAACATATTTTCTCAAAAAGACAATATTAACGATCCCGAAAAAAGAGAAACTATAGAAATGATTATCAAATTTTCAGATGAAGTTGTAAAAGAAGTGGGTGATGGAATAGCCTACTTCAATGTTGAGAATCTACCGAGCGAGATAATATTTACTGCTTATTGCCTTACCTATTGTGAAGATGTTATAAAAGCATCGTTTGAGAAATTTAAAGCAAATATGGGAAGAAGTCTTCAAAAAGAAGTAACAGTCTCTGTAGAGTATGTGTGGTAATCCTTGGAAACACGAAATAGGACACTTTTTATAATTTCGCCTATGTATTATTTTATGTGCTTGAGGCCTTCTATGAGGTGCGCGAGATATGAAGAATCCTTTAGAACTTGTAAAGAAGGTTAGGGAACTAGCAATAGAACATACAAATTGGTTCAAGAATTCTCTTCCTATGATCGCCTCTGAAAACATCATGAGTCCACTTGCAATGGAGATGCTTCTGACAGACTTTGGCCACAGATATGCAGAGGGACATCCAGGTGAGAGATATTACCAAGGCTGTAAGATATATGACGAAGTAGAAATTATTGCAATAGAAGCCATGAAAAAACTTTTCGATGCGAATTATGTGGATGTAAGGCCAGTCTCAGGAACAGCCGCAAACATTGCGGCCATTAAAGCGTTGGTAAAGCCTGGGATGAAGGTAGCCTCAGCAGAAGTACCTGCGGGGGCACACATCAGTCACCAAGAATTTGGCGCAGTAGGAGTGCGTGGTGCGGAAGTAATACACTATCCTTTTGATAACGAAGAGTTAATTCCTGATGTTGATGGAGTCATAAAGCTTATAGAAAAAGAAAAGCCAGCATTAATAATCTTTGGATATTCGTTATTCTTATTCCCTATTCCATTAAAGGAAATTCTTCCACATGCCGAGGCGAATGGCACAAGAATACTATACGACGCTGCTCATGTTCTTGGCCTTATTGCAGGCAGGAAGTTCCAAGACCCCATAAAAGAAGGCGCAACAGTAATGACAGGAAGTACACACAAAACATTTCCTGGGCCTCAAAAGGGAGTTGTTATAGGGAACTTTAACGAGGAAGATGATGTTCAGAAGAAGATCAAAAGGAAGCTAGACTCAGCGGTCTTTCCAGGTGTTACAAGCAATCACCATTTACACCATGTTGCGGCACTTGCAATAACAGCGCTAGAAATGTTAGAATTTGGTCAAGATTATGCCTCCCAGATCGTAAAGAACGCAAAAGCATTAGGACAATATCTTGCTGAGAAAGGATTCAAAGTGCTTGGTGAACATAAGGGATTCACAGAATCCCATCAACTTGCAGTAAATGTTTCTGAACTTGGTGGGGGCGCGAAAGCTGCACAGCTATTAGAGGACGCGAATATTATTGTAAACGCCAATTTATTGCCAGGGGATCCGCTAGAAAAGGCTATGAATCCATCAGGAATAAGAATAGGAGTTCAAGAGCTCACAAGAATAGGCATGAAAGAAGAAGATATGGAAACGGTTGCAGAGTTTTTCAAGAGAGTTCTAATTGACAAGGAAGATCCAAAGAAGGTAGCGGAAGATGTGAGAGCATTTAAAGAAGAGTTCAGGGAGGTTCAATATTGCTTCAAAGTAAAGGAGTTCAGACCATACGAATACATAAAGCTATTTGAACTTATCGAGCATTGACTCTTTTTCATTTACTTTATTTTTATTAGGAAATATCAATCCTACAAGTCCCTTTTATTCTATCAAGGGTTACTGATATCTTGGCAACCCTAGTGTTTGCAGTACTATCGTATATGCCAAATGTTTTCGAGATATCTGTTGATGATTCTGTTTTTAAAGAATATTCTTCCAAATTTAGAGCTTCAACAGTCCTTTTTACAAGGAACTCGAGGATATCAGGTACATACTTTTCGAAAATGTCTTCAGTACTCTGAGGAAGCGATATATTTAAAACAACTTCAAGACGTCCCATCCAATCACCTCTTAATGGGATAAAAATCGAGCTTCTGTTAATAGTTTTATCTTAGAATTTATAAATAGTTCGCTAAATTTGCATGGTGACAATAAAATTGAGACATCTTGGGTAAGTTATGTTTAGAAACCTTAAAATATGACATGTAATCACTGTTTTCAATACGTAACTGATACGCTAAACGATGAGGTAAACGTCTTCGAATAATAAGGTGAGAATATGAGTAAAAAGTACATATATTTCTTTGAAGAAGGAAATGCACAGATGCGCGATCTTCTAGGAGGTAAAGGTGCTGGTCTAGCAGAGATGGCAAGAATAGGGCTACCAGTACCACCAGGCTTCACGATAACAACAGAAACTTGTCGCGAGTATTATGCAAAGGGAGGACAATTCCCCGAAGGTCTCGAAGACATGGTAAGGGAAGCAATGAGAAAACTTGAAGAGAAGACGGGCAAAAAGTTTGGAGACTCAGAGAATCCACTTCTTGTTTCAGTAAGATCTGGCGCTCCTATTTCAATGCCTGGAATGATGGATACTATCTTAAACCTCGGGCTTAATGATAAAACTGTTGAAGGTCTCGCGAAACTCACGAATAATCCAAGATTTGCATATGACAGCTATAGGCGTTTTATACAAATGTTTTCTGACGTAGTTCTTAAGGTCCCCCGCGAGGAATTTGAGAAAGTGTTAGAAAAGTACAAAAAGATGGAAGGGGTTAAATACGACGCAGAGCTTAGCGTAGAAGCCCTCAAAAGGCTTGTAGAAGAATATAAAGAAATCGTTAAGAGATATGTGGGTCGTGATTTTCCCCAAGATCCTTGGGAGCAGCTATTTATGGCTATCAGAGCGGTTTTCGACTCTTGGAACAATCCAAGAGCAATAGTATACAGGAAATACAACAACATACCAGACGACATGGGAACTGCAGTAAACGTTCAGACGATGGTCTTCGGGAACATGGGTTGGGACTCTGGTACAGGAGTAGCATTTACGAGAGATCCTAGCACAGGAGAAAAGAAGATATATGGAGAATATCTGCCCAATGCTCAGGGAGAGGACGTTGTAGCAGGTATAAGAACACCAAAGAAGATAGAAGAGATGAAAGAGGAATTCCCTGAAATATATGAGCAGCTTGTAAAGGTAGCAGAGTTACTTGAGAAACACTTCCGCGATATGCAAGACATAGAGTTTACTGTGGAGCGCGGTAAGTTGTATCTATTACAGACGAGAACAGGAAAGAGAACCCCAAGAGCAGCAGTAAAGATCGCAGTTGACATGGTCAAAGAAGGACTTATCACAAAGGAAGAAGCTATTATGCGTGTAACTCCTCAGCAAATAGAGAAGCTCCTTCACAAGCAGGTTGATCCAAATGCTCCCAAGAAGGTAATTGCAAAGGGCCTTCCAGCATCACCTGGAGCAGCAGTAGGTAAAGTAGTATTTAGTCCTGACGAGGCAGCCGAGCTTGGTGAAAAAGGAGAAAACGTAATTCTTGTAAGGCCTGAAACTACTCCAGAAGATGTTCATGGAATGTACGCCTCTAAGGGAATTCTCACAAGCCGTGGAGGAATGACAAGCCACGCAGCAGTTGTTGCCCGTGGTGCAGGAATCCCTGCTGTAGTAGGCTGTGAAGACATACAAATAGACTTAGAGAGAGAAGAATTCCGCGTTGGCGATATCGTAGTGAAGAAAGGCGACATTATAACCATAGACGGAACTACTGGTGAAGTATTCCTAGGAGAGGTGCCATTGATAGAACCAAAGATTACTGGAGAATTTGAGGAACTTCTTAAATGGGCAGATGAGATAAGGGTTATTGGAGTTAGAGCAAACGCAGACACACCTGAGGATGCGAAGAAGGCACTCGATTATGGAGCAGAGGGCATTGGACTTGCAAGAACAGAACACATGTTTCTAGGACCTGAGCGTGTACAAGTAGTTCGTGAAATGGTCATGGCAAGGACTGCTGAAGAACGTAAGAAAGCCTTAGAGAAACTCATACCTCTCCAGAAGAATGACTTCAAGGAGCTACTTAAGGTTATGGACGGCAAACCTGTAATCATAAGACTCCTAGATCCACCACTACACGAGTTCTTACCAAGGTATGAGCAGCTTGTTAAAGAGATTTACGACCTTATGCTAAAGATACGTGAAACAAAGAGTGTATTAGAGACCTCTAGACTATTAGATGAACTTGAGGAGAAGAGAAGAATGCTTAAGAGGCTAGAAGAACTTAGAGAAGCGAACCCAATGCTAGGTCTACGTGTTTGTAGACTGGGAATTGTGTTCCCAGAAATCTACGAAGCACAGCTAAAAGCATTATTTACAGCTGTTGCAGAGCTCATAAAAGAGGGTTATAATCCAAAGCCTGAGGTCATGATTCCAGGTACAATAGAGAAGAAGGAGCTTGAAGAGATAAAGAAGGTTGCTGAAAAAGTTCGTGAAGAAGTAGAGAAAGAACACGGAGTGAAGATTGAGTACATGTATGGTACAATGATAGAAATGCCCAGAGCAGCACTTCTTGCCGACAAAATCGCAGAAGTGGCTGAGTTCTTCTCCTTTGGTACGAACGATCTTACACAAACGACACTCGGTATAAGCAGAGATGACGCTCAGAAGAGCTTCCTTAATGTGTATGTCGAGAAGAAAATATTGCCAAGTGATCCGTTCCGTACGATTGACCGTGAGGGTCTTGGAAGACTAATAAAGCAAGCTATTGAACTTGGTAAGAAGACAAGACCAGACCTCGAAATTGGAGTCTGTGGAGAGCACGGTGGAGATCCAGAGAGCATTGAGTTCTTCGTTGAAGCTGGCGTTGATTATGTCTCGGCATCACCGTTCAGAGTACCTATAGCAAGACTTGCAGCAGCCCAAGCTACAATAAAGCTAGGTCTTCACAAGAAGTAATCCTCTTTTCCTTCATTTCAATTTTGTTTGATCATTTGTCCACATTTTGGTGAACATGTCTTATAGGGAAGTCATCTTGCATCAACATCTATTAAGGCCTCTTCAAAGATTTTTAGCAAACTCCTTACAAAGAGTAAAGTATTATGCATGCGGAATTACTTCACAAATAAGTCATAGAGGAGAACTTAACTTGGTATAACAATATTAAAGCTAACTTATTCTTAATCATATTAATTGCAAAGATTTCTTAGGAGACCTCTCAAATGGTGCGTCAAAATAACTGGTGATATTCAATGGATATAGTATTAGAAAAGATCAAAAGACACGTTCGTGAGCTAATAGATAGGGCACAAGAGGGACATCACAGAAGAATGCTTGTTATTCTTGGAAAGGATGCTAAGATATATGCTACTGTAGCAATTGTGGAAGCTCTAGAGTATTTAAAGAATAAGCTAAAGAGAGCCCCAAAAACATGGTTTTTTTCCGATGATCCAGAATGGGAAATAGGCCCTATAATTCCAATGAAAGATGTAATGAAGGCTCTGGGCACTACAGCTGACATAATGCTTCTAGATTTTCGCGGAGGGTTTTTCCCAAGCGATTTAGGACGCTTAGGAGGAGTTGTGCAGGGAGGGGGCCTATACATTCTTGTAGGAGATAATCCTAATGAGTGGAAGTTAAGAAAATATCATGAGAAGATTTTAGCATATCCCTACAGACTTGAAGATATGGACAATTATTTTATGGAACGATTTATAAAGAAGCTTTATGAGCATGAAGGAATTTCTATTATCATAGATGGAGAATTTGTGAAGGAGGATAAGCTTATAAAGAGAAAGAAAAAGAAAAAGAAGCTAAATGTACCGAAAGAATCGGAAAGAACATTTAATAAGAGGTTTTACTCGAAGTGCATCACTCAGGATCAAATTGATACTCTAAGAGAACTTGAAAAGGTATTTAAGGGCGAAGATAAGGTGCAGATTTTAATAGCAGATCGTGGTCGTGGTAAATCTTCTGTTTTAGGTATCTTCCTTGCTGCGTATCTACATCATTCTAAGAGGAAAATAAGAGTGATACTCACTGCACCTCACCCTGAAAATGTTATTGAAGTCTTTAGGTTTGCAGAGGAAATGCTTAGAGCTCATAATTATAAGGTAAGGACCATAAAAGACAACCAAGGGTTAATTGTAGGGTTGGAGTGTTCAAAAGGCAGCATCACGTATTATAAGCCTCTTCTAGCATCAAAGAGGCGAGGCGATATATTTATCGTAGATGAAGCCGCAGCTCTTCAAGTTCCAATGCTTATGAAAATATTACAGAAAGCCCCCAAAGTTGTATATTCTTCCACTATTCACGGATATGAGGGGGCTGGAAGAGGATTTTCCATAAGGTTTATGGGAGGCTTAAAAGAGAAGGGCATCGAGTTTAGATTAATTGAAATGCACGAACCCATACGCTACGATGAAGATGATCCTATAGAAAAATTCCTTTTTGATGTGTTACTTCTTGATGCTGAGCCAGAGGAAGTTGAAGTCACAGATCTAGAAAAGCTAGAATTCTTTATGCCTCCAAAAGAGCAATTTGTCCGCAATGAGAAACTTCTTAGAGAATACTTTAGCATATTCGTACTTGCACACTATAGAAACAATCCAAACGATCTTGCACTACTTCTTGATACACCCAATCACTACCCAGCAATGCTTCTTTATGATGGCAAGGTAGTTTGTTCGATGCAGGTTTCAATTGAAGGCGACGCTATGGAAATTGCTGAAGATATGCTTAGGGGAGAAAAAATAAACGGACACATGATTCCTGATAGAATGGTAAAATACTATCGTTTCAAGGAATTTGCTAAATATAGGGGAGTAAGGATAGTAAGAATTGCAGTACATCCTAAAAATATGGACCGGGGCATAGGATCTAAGGCATTGAAGATGTTAGAGGAATACTTCAGAGATAAAGTTGATTGGATGGGATCAGGTTTTGGTGCCACATATCGACTGCTAAAGTTCTGGGTAAAGAATGGATACAAGCCTATACACATGGCCCCTATTAGGAACGAAGTTAGCGGTGAGTATTCTGTTATTGTCATAAAACCCTTAAACAATGCAGTTAAAGAATACATCGAAACTGCCAACAATGAGTTTGTTATTAGGGTTTTTGAAAGCCTTGAAGATACGTATCGTGATCTTGAGATCCCCATAGTTCGCCTTCTTGCAAGGACACACACACTTAAGTGGAGAGCAAGGCTAACACCAAAGCAGAAAGAGAGGGCGTGGGCATATGCATTTGGCCCCCTTACATATGAAGTTGCTAGAGACGTTGCGAGAGAGCTTGTTCTTACATATTTTTTAGATAGCGATAGAAGAGCACAACTTTCAGGACGTGAAGAGAAGATACTAATAATGAGAGTACTTCAGTGTTGGCCTTTAGAAGATGTTTGCAACTATTTCAGAGTGGGCAGGGTAATGATTCTTGTTGAAATTAAAGATATCATGAAAAAATTGGTGAGCTCATATGAAGAAGTTAAAATTTGACGCAAAGTACATGAGTAGAATACTTTCAGGATCAAAAACGACGACACTTCGTTTGGGTAGGAAAGAAGAGTATACTCCGGGAGATATTGTAGAGGTATATGTGGGTGACAGTTTCATAGGTCTTGCAAAGATAAAGAGTATTAGATACATCCGCTGGAATGAGCTTACAGAGGAAGATATTAGGAAAGATGGATTTACGTCAAAAGAGGATCTAAAAAAAGACCTTCTCCAGTATTACGGAGACTTTCCTAACGATGCGGAGTTCACTCTTATAGAATTCGAGCTTATTTAGGTGTTTCTAAATGAATAAATCGGGCAGGTATAGCGCCACTGATAGTGGAACTTATGTTCTTTTGTTAAAGTGCTTAGAAGATACGATAGTTACTGTAGGATCTTTGGGAGAAATACCATTTAAAAGAGGTTTTTACGCTTATGTAGGATCTGCTAGAAATGGGGTTAGTGTGAGGGTAAAAAGACATTACAAAAGGAATAAAAAGCTTAAGTGGCATATAGACTACATAACAGTTAATGAAGGATTTAAAATTGTAGGATATCTATTTTTTGGAGATTATATTGAAAGCGCTGTTTCAAGGATCTTATGTAATCTTTTAGAGTTGGTACCTAGGTTTGGGTGCAGCGATACAAATGATGCTTCCCATTTATTCTTTGCTACTAGTCTAGATAAACTCTTTGACGCGATATCGCTTGCTTTTAAACATTTAACAATGTCTTAGGATAGTTTTTTAACTGTAAGGACTGTTAAAGTGTAGAGGGATAGTTATGATCCAAGACGATAATCTAAAAAGCGCAATTCAAAATGCACTAGCGTGTATAGAAAACGCAGAAGACGCAATATCATTTCGTGACCTCTATGAAGCATATACTTCTATATTAGAAGCAATAGCATTTTTAGCACCCCATATTTGTGAAAATACTCACATAAGAAATGTTTTGGAATACCTTTACAAGGCATGGATGAGTGCCTATGAGTCTATGGATCTCTCTCTAGTTGTAGATGAAATCTTGGGACATATAGGCAACGCTAAGGGGTTGCTTAGACAGGCTCTAGCGGATACAGACGATACAGAGGTAAAATAGCACATCCAATTTATTAAGGTCTATATACTCGGAGTTCTTCATCCAAATCAGCTTGGCTCGTAAGTTTTTTAATACCTTATGTTCAAATGGATTTTACCAAGTCTTCAAATTCTCGCCGGATTAAAAATACTCTAAAAAGACTTAGGCGAGAATCTCTCAAGCCATAGACCATCAGAGAGGAAGAGAATTGACAGTTTAGGGGGTGCAAAAGTTGGATATAACATCTCTTGTAGAGTATGTAATAAAAAGGGACGGATCGATAGCGAAATTTGACGTGGATAGAATATATAACGCCATAAAAGCAGCGATGATAGAAGTTGGCGCGTATAATAAAAATACTCTAGAGAAAGTTGTAAAGTATGTTGTTCAAGTACTTAATGAAAAATACGGAAAAGCGAATGAGTATCCTCACGTGGAGGAGATCCAGGATATAGTAGAACTTGCACTGATGAAACACGATCTATATAACGTCGCTAAGGCGTACATCCTCTATAGGAAGGAAAGAGAAAAAATAAGACTTGAAAAGATGAAAATACTAGAGAAGAGTTATATCGATGAGGTCGATAAAGCATTTTCTGTTAATGCAATTAGGCTTCTTGCAGCAAGATATCTTATGAAGGATGAAAAGGGAAGAATCGTTGAGACTCCTAAGCAACTTTTCAAGAGAGTCGCGGCTCTTGTAGTAATACCTGATATTTTATATGATGAAAGAATTTATGACAAATCAGGATCACAAAATGTTAATCCATATGAAGATTTTAATCCAGAGAGATATGAAAATAAGGTTGGATTAGGAAGGAATCCTGATGGCACATTTGAGTTTCCCTGGAACAGGCATCATTTAGAGCGTATGAAGTATCTTTATGATGAATTAAATAAGCAAGGAAAGATGAAAGTTTCTTGGAGCGAGTTCTTCGACAGGCTTCTTCAAGGTGGTTTTGAAAGGTACGTTGAAAATGCTAGACAATATTATGATATAATGGTAAAGAAGAAGTTTATGCCAAACTCGCCTACCTTATTCAATGCAGGAGGAAAACTAGGTCAGTTGTCTGCATGTTTTGTATTGGACATTGACGACGATATGGAGAGCATAATGAAAGCTGCACATGATGCTGCAATCATATTTAAGTCAGGCGGAGGAATAGGTATTAATTATTCTAAGCTTAGGCCTGAAGGAGATGTGGTAGCCTCGACAGGGGGAATAGCTTCTGGACCAGTTTCATTTATGAGGTTAATAGACGCTGTTACAGACGTTATTAAACAAGGGGGTAAACGTCGTGGCGCATGTATGGGAATACTCGAAATATGGCACCCAGACATTGAGAAGTTTATAACCGCAAAGTCTACGGAAGGTGTTTTAACAAATCACAATATCAGCGTAATGATAGACAAAAAATTCTGGGAACATTTCCAAAAAAATAAAGACTATCCTCTAGTAAATCCAAGAGATGGAAAAGTTTGGAAATATGTTAAACCTAGAGATATATTTAGAATGATTGCCGATATGGCTTGGCGTACGGGAGATCCTGGAGTACTATTCAAGGACAATATTAACAAGTATAACATTTTGATTAAGGCAAAAGGGGAAATAAATGCAACGAATCCTTGTGGAGAAGAACCATTATATCCTTATGAGAGTTGTAATTTAGGAAGTATTAATTTGTATGCATTTATTAAAGAAGATGAGAAAGGAAATAAGACTTTTGATTGGGAAGACTATCATGAAGCTATACGGGTGGCCTATAGATTCCTTGACAATATTATTGACGTTAATAAGTTTCCGATATTTGATATAGAAAAGTCTACCAAAGAGTCAAGGAAAATAGGTTTGGGACTTATGGGTCTTGCCGATACGCTTTTTGCGCTGGGTATACCTTACAATAGTGAAAAGGGCTTTGAATTTATGAGAAAAGTCGCAGAACATCTTACATTTTTCGCTATGGATGAAAGTGTTGAAAGAGCCAAAACTAGAGGACCATTCCCACTTTATGAGAAGAGCGGTTATATTGAAGGTCAGATGCCCATAGCAGGATTCTATAAGAGAGAGTTATGGACACTCCCTTGGGACGATCTCAGGGAAAAAATAAGGAGGTATGGTATAAGGAATGCTGAAGTCACAACAATAGCTCCTACGGGATCTATATCAATGCTTGTTGATGTTTCTTCAGGAATAGAACCCCAATTTGCACTAGTTTTTGAGAAACATGTTACTGTCGGGTCCTTTTATTACGTAGATCATGAATTTGAGAAGGTATTGAAAAGAAGAGGATTATTTAGTGATGAAATACTAAAGAAGGTATCAGAGAACGGAGGAAGTGTTCAGGGATTAGATGAAATACCAGAAGATATAAGGAAAATTTTTATTGTGGCTTATGATATTCCGTGGTGGGATCATGTTAGGGCTCAAGCCGAAATTCAAACGTGGATTTGTTCTGCCGTAAGTAAGACTATTAACATGCCTTCTTGGGTTTCAGTGGAGGATGTGGAAAAAGCATATTTGTTTGCACATCGCCTAGGGTGTAAAGGAATTACAGTTTATCGCGATGGCTCAAAAGGGCAGCAAGTTCTTGTAACACCCTCTCAGCGTAAAGAGAGGTATGTACTTGATATTAAGAATAAGACATTGGATATAATGAAAGAACTCGGGATAGAACCTCCAAAAAGGAAAAGTGCTGAAAAGAACAATAGTCCTATGAGAAGAGTAATGATTTCAATAAATACCTTTGAAGAGGGGAGAACTACCAAGAAAAAGTTTAATGTCGAGAGATGTCCTGTTTGTGGGAGTGAGCTATTAATTCATTCTGAAAATTGTGTGACATGTGCTAATTGTGGTTGGTCTGTTTGCTCGTGAACTCTTCTTCACTTTATTTTTTAAATTTTCTTATGAAAAATTTCAGGGAAAATTATTTTTATAGATTAATACCCATAATATTCTAGCAAAACCTCTTGCAAAAATAATAAAAAAGTATTATTGGGAGACTTCCAGAAACCCTACATCTTAAGGCATCGACTTATAGTTTCGTTCATATTTAGTGAGTCTCTAATAAATACTCCGTTGGCGGACGGTAGGCTTCTGGGGGTTGAGATGTTTGGTGAGTACAGTCCAGATTTAAGTGAACGTGTACCTATTTCGGAATTAATCTCCCGATTAAGTATTGAAGAGAAGAGCCTTATTCGGGAATATGCTAAAGCGTATTTCTTCTCTTCTCAAGAGTATGTATTACCAGTGATTTCAGTCTTTGAGGATCCTATTTTTAAGTTTAAGTTAAAACAGAGAACGTTTGATACGATAGAAGAACTTGCTGATTTTATGTGTGAGTATGTTGAAAATAAATATGGAATTTATCGTGGATTTACCTATAATTTTTACGTGATCATTCTTAATACGATTCTTAGAGCTAAAGCAACCTATCCTAAAATATGGTACCTTATTGACCTTGGAATACTTAACGAACGATTTTTGATAATTGCTGGAAAGGATGTTGTAAGAGGTATCACTGCATTAAATAACGACAAATCTTTATATCAGTTGGTAGCGGAAAAGGTAAAAGAACGCAAAGTTCTTTCAAGAGACGATAAAACTCTAGTAGAAGTAACACTTCTTGTGGGTATTGGAAAATATGAGGATGCCCTAAACAGGTTAAAAATGCTGAAGGGAGCATTTTTTGAGGATTATATGACTCCCATAGCGACTTCAATAAAAACAATTTCTGCTATACTATTTAATTACATTCCAGAATATTCTGTTGACTTAAGTGGTACTAACCTAAAGGAGAGAATAGTTTCGAAGCTATGGATGGCAATACTTGATATGCTTGAAAAGGGCAGAAAAACTGATATGAACGAATATAAGGACATTATAAAGTATGAGATCCATGAGTTAATCGGAATTAGCCCATGGATATATCCATTAAGTGCCATTACAAAAAGTTTTTGGGAAATACTTAACTCAAGATTGTCTGAGGCTGAGAAAATCCTTCAAAATGCATACTCTCTTGTTCCTGAATACCCACCGATCCTAAAAGCAGTAATATCTTCTATACTTACTGTTGTCTCAGAAAGAGTATCAGAAGACAGTGTGTATAGGGAGAGAGTACGAGCATTAATGAATATATATAAAAAAATAAGGTCATCTAATGAGATCTTTGCCAATATTTCAAGGTTATTGTTATATAGTTTTGGTCAAATTACTGAGGACGATCTTAAGAATCTCGAAGAAAACATTCCAGAGGGGGCTAAGATTTTGCATAGTATTTATAGTAAAGAAACTAGACCCAGACACGAACATACGCTCAAGTACTTTTTAGCACTATCTTATCTAAAGGAGTCAAATATGCTATGTGAAATGGGAAGGCACAATAATGCGATTGAAAAAGCAAACAAGGCACTTGAACTTTCTAGACAGCTAGATATCCCACATTTTGTAATAAATAGCACGTATCTATATATTAAGTCTAAATTAAAGCAAATGGAAGCGATGTCGTCAAGAATGAGAATGCAGGAGCTCACAACAAACTTTTATGATCTATTCAAGCTGTATAATGAAATAAAAGAGATGGTTCACAATATAAGCGATCCTAATGTTAAAATGATAATTTTTGATCTTGGTGACGAAATAAAGATTTTCGCTAGGGCAAAAGGAATTAACTTAAATGTGATCTCCTCAAAGTTCAAAAAGAGAGAGGAAAAGATAAGAGAGTATTTAGACCTTTAATGCATCAGTAGAGAAACATCGTGGTAGCATCCAGACTTTCAATTATTTTTTCTAGTAAAATAATGGTGGCCTCTACGTCTTTTTTGGACACAACTTCTCTGGGCGTGTGCATGTACTTAAGTGGAATAGAAATAAGCCCAGCTGGAATACCCGCTCTTGTTAGTTGTACTACGTCAGTATCTGTTCCTGTAAATCTTCCCGCAGTTTCATATTGTACTTTGATGGAATACTTTTCTGCAACTTCTACAATAAAGCGATAAAGTCTTTGATGAACAGCTGGTGAAACCATAATTGCAGGACCATTATTCATTATTATTGGAGCTTTGTTGGGTGGAATTGGAGGATATTGTGCGTGGGTAACGTCCAAGATTATGGCTCCATCAGGATTAACTTTGTAAGTAGCTGTTCTAGCACCTCTCAGTCCAACCTCCTCTTGGACTGCAAAGACAAAATATAGATCCCAACATGGGGTTACGTTTTGAAATCTTTTTGCCAGCTCAATAAGGATAAATGCAGAGATTTTGTTGTCAAGACCTGTTGCACATATTTTCTCTCCTAGCATCTCCTCATATACGAGATCAAAAGTTACGATATCTCCTATTTTTATCCTCTTAGAAACGTCTTCGTAAGTGTCTAAACCAACATCTATGTAAAGAGCATCTATACTTAGGGTACCGTTGTTCTCTTTTTTAAGATGAATGGGGGGTAAACCGGAAATAATTCCAGGAATTGGCCCTGTTTTTGACCATATTAGAACCCTTTCGCCTACAGCTATCTGAGGGTCTACGCCGCCTATAGTTTGAACGCGGATCATGCCATTTCTTTCAATATGTTTCACAATAAAGCCAATTTGATCATAATGCGCCTCTAACATTAGTTTCTTTCCACATGTGCCTCTTTTTATCGCAATAATATTTCCTAAAGCATCAGTTTTTATTTTGTCAACGTATGGCCTTATAATTTCAATGATTTTCTTTCTGAGCAAATCTTCGTATCCAGAAACTGATGGAGTTTGTGTTAACTCTTTTAAAACATTGTAGTCTGGTGCAATCATTTCTATCACCATTTATTGTCCGATTGTTTAGTTTCTGATTGAGACTACTGAACATAAATGTATATTCAATTAAAAGTGCCTACGTTTTTTATATTTCTTTGAGATTATTCGCAATAAATACAGGTGGGCCTTATGGTTAACGAAATTAGAGGAATACTTACATGGCTAGGGAATGGGACATACGAAGGAAACGTGGAGGGAAGTGATTACACAATTAAATTTGGAGAAGGAGGAATATCTCCCATGGCGACAATTCTTTTATCTGTGGCAGGATGTACTGCTATAGATATCGTTTCAATGCTCAAGAAGATGAGGGAACCACTTGAAGGATTGGAAATAGAAATAAAAGGCAAAAGAAGGGAGGAACATCCCAGAATATACACAGAAGTACATATTCACTACAAAATGTATGGGAATGTAAAAGAAAGTAGCGTAAAAAGAGCTA
>CBEVQP010000007.1:0-19397 GCA_965552035.1 uncultured Thermoplasmata archaeon
ATAAAATATGACCCACTCCTAGGGTACCCCTTAATCAAAAATAACCCCAGACCACCATTTTATGAGATCCTAGGAGCAGTTGCCTCTTACATAATTTATGCGATTACAGGAGATCTAGATTGGTCCGTATACGTGGGAATTTCTATAGTTACTGTAGTATCGGCAGCGTTATTAGCAGTAGCAGCTTATCTACTTGCAACAGAGATATTCGACAATAGAAAAGTAGGATATATAGCAGGACTTTTTGCTGCGCTTTCACCATCACTAGCAGAAAGATCTGCGTTTGGATTTGCAGATTGGGACCCGTTAATAATGTTTTTAGGCATAATGGCCTATTGGGCTTTTGTAAGGGCAGTGAAATCAGTAAAAGGCAAAGTCGTTCCAGAGAAATCGTTCGAGATTAGAAATTTAAGACATGTTACCTTGATAATAAAGAACAAATCGTTCTTAAAGTACTCAATACTCACTGGGGTATTCCTAGGACTAATTTCTATTTCCTGGCAAGGATATCCAATGGTATTTGCGCCAATAGCATTTTATCTTACAGTTTCTGGTCTCATTGCCTTAATAACTAAGAGAGACATTTCTGCAGAATGGTTAGCAGCAATGGTTTCATACTTTATACCAATAATTATAGCTTACCCAGTATACTTCCATGTAATGGCCCCGCAGCCTACTACGTGGAAGTATTCGATATTAATGTTTGCATATGTGACCTTGGTTGGATTCGTGCTTCTCTACTTCAGGGATTGGCCATACGTATTATCGTATCCCATTCTTGCTGTGGCCGGTGTGGCAGGAGTAGTTCTTATAAAGATAATGTTCCCACAATACTGGAATGCTGTGGTAACAGGATTAGGATACTTTGTAAAGACAAAACTATATTCTACAATTGCTGAGGCGCAGCCACCAGCTATTTCGCGTCTTATGACTGGAGTAGGCCTAGCGATTGACGTAGCATTTGCCTTTACATATGTCTGGCTGATAATTGAGTACTATCTAAAGAGGGACTGGAAAACACTGTTCATACTGGTCGTTAGCACAATGTACATGTATATAGCCATAAAAGCGGCGCGCTTCATATTCAACTTTGCACCATTCGTAGCTATTGTTGGCTCATATGGGATCTACAAGTTCTATCAGAAGTTCGTAGATATCGATTCCTGGATTGATGTTATAAAGTATTCTAGAGGAATAAGGAAGGTATATTCAGCGGTGGTATCTAAGGAAGTGGGTGCAATAGTCTTAGCAATTATGATTGTATTCCCAAGTGTCCAGTTTACAGTGGATGCGTCAATCCCCTATGAACTTAAAGATAAAATTGATCCTAGTGGCAAGTGGTTGGGAGCCTTTGGAACAAGTTTTACGCCGTCTCACTGGGTTAGTGCGTTAGAGTGGTTATCACAACAAGACTCAGAATTACCTATAAGCGAACGTCCTGCAGTAATTGCATGGTGGGACTATGGTTTCTGGATAGTAGAGTTAGGGAGGCATCCTACGGTAGCAGATAACTTCCAGAATAATTACTTCCCAGCAGCAAGATTTATCACAGCAAGAAACGAAACTGCAGCAATTTTAGTTCTTACAGGACTTGTAATGAAAGCAGTGGATGAAAATAGGAAACCAATACTTTCAGAGGACGAAAGAATAAATATCATTATGAATACACTAGGCGTGAACGAAACCAAAGCTAGAGAAATATATTCTGCACTGTTGAGTTACAGTTATTATCCTATGTCTGTAGAAGATGCTGCAAAGCTTTATAGCGCTTTCCGCAACGCAACTGGGAGGTTTATAGCATATTTTATAGCAAATGAAAGGATGTTGCCATGGGATATACCCTTTACACCTTACATCGATCATCCCGGAATCCTTGGAGCGCCAATATATCTCGCAGATTATAATACCGACGACTTTTACGAAGTTATTTACAACACAAATGTGGGAAGACTTAACGCAACAGAATACTCCGAGAGAGTAAGTCAGGGTGAGCGCATCAATATTATTTCCCAGAGCTTAGAATACAAAGATCCATTCTTTGAAACAATGTTCTATAGAGCCTACGTAGGAATACGCAGCCAAATGCTTTACATGTCCGGATACATAGCCAGACCAGGATATGGCCTCAAGCACTTCGTCCCAGTATACATGAACTCTGGAATACGCATCTTGAAGTATTATGATGGTGCGCTAGTTTCTGGATATGTTTTTGATGAGAATGGCAACCCCGTAAAGAACGCTACTGTAGCCGTCGTTGTAAACGTAACACCGGAAGGACTTTCCCCAAGATACGTAGTTCTCGACAATACTGAAACAAAAGAGGACGGATACTATCAACTTATAGCTCCTGCAGGAAACATCACTATAGCGGTGATCTATGGGGAACCCGGAAATGAGAAATTTGTAGGTAGCGTAAACATAACTATTACTGAAGAGCAAGCATATAGAAAAGCAAATTGGATTATAAAGAACATAAACATTACAGTCAAACCCGTAAGAGTCCAAGGATATCTCTATTTTGACAAGAACATTAATGGAAAGTACGATCCTTATACAGATCCACTGGCAGGGAATGGTACAATCGAAGTCGAGGGTGTTGGTACATTTGAATTTGTAGATGGCTACTTCAATATAACAGTACTTCCTGGAAATCGCGAGATTAGAATAATGGCTGATGGTTTTGAACTACATACCATTACAAGAGGATTTGGTGAAGAACCAATTACGATGAACATTAGCCTTACGCCTAAGAAAGTGGACGTCTCACTGAGACTCTGGTTTGATGCAAATAACAACGGAGTAATTGACCCTGGGGAGATTGTACAAAATGGTACTGTTAATCTAATAGCAACACACAAGCCCGGAAACTTCGGAAAGACAACGGCAGTAATGATACGCGATGGTTACGGTAACGCCACAATAAATCCTGGAGAGTATTACATACATGCAACCTTTGATCTAAATGGAACCAAAGTATCGACTATAGCTCTACTAGAGGCGCCTCTAGGATCCAATGAAACAAATGTTACGGTAGAACTTCAAAGAGGGTACGACGTAAGCATACATGTACTTATGGAAAACGGAACTGTGGCTTCAGATGCTACAGTGATCATTAGGCCTGTAGATAAAGACTTCATATGGGAATCTGAGTTAACAAATGCCCAAGGATACGTTAATATTACCTTGCCTCCAGGAGAGTATATTCTCTATGCTCACGAGAAAGTAGACAACGTCACCTATGTAGACTACACGATCTTCATTGTAACGGAGTCTACTACTGTTGAAATGGTTCTAAAGGAAGGATACATGGTTACAGGAACTATATGGAACGATACAAATGGTAATGGCACCATAGAAGACACTGAAGAAATTATGGGTGTAGTAGTAGCGTTATCTACAGATTTGGGCACTCTATATATTACGCTCTCTGAAGTGAACGGCAACTACTCACTTCCAGTACTACCTGGAGACTACGCAATAAAAGTGTACTTCCTTGATTATGGCAAGTTATCAGAGAAGATCGTTAATGTACACGTCAAGGGCAGTTATAATCTGAATATCGAAATACCCTAGCACTTTCTTTTGATTTATTTTATTTCTTTTTTCTTTTTATTTTAAACAAAAGAAATAATCACCAAATATCATTGTTAAATTTTTGGTGTGAACAATGGCTCATGGACCACGTGTTTTGGTTCTCTATAAAATAAAATCTAAAGGAAGAGATTTGCTTGAAAAATACTTCAGCGTAGAGTATCTTATAGGCAAATCGCGCGAAGAACTTATCGAGGAATTATCAAAGGGAGTATTTGGACTTCTAGTTACAATTACGCATAAAATAGATAAGGAGATTCTAGATCATGCTCGTGGTTTAAGAATCGTAAGCACTCAAAGTGCAGGATATGATCACATAGATGTAGAATACGCTACCAAACTTGGTATAGTCGTTGCTCGGGTAGTAGGTCTTCTTCAAGAGACAGTAGCTGAGCATGCTGTAGCTATGATGTTAAGTTTAGCAAGAAGATTGCACGTTTCAGACAACATTGTTAGGAACGGACTTTGGGCTAGCGGATATAGTATTTGGTCAAAATTTAAGAGTTTACCGTTAATGCATGGTAAAGTTGCTGGAATTTTTGGTATGGGAGAGATAGGTAAAAGACTTGTGCCTAAGCTTAAAGGGTTGGGAATGAAAGTAATATATTATAGCAGAAAAAGAAAAGATGTAGACGCCACATATGTTTCTTTTGATGCACTTATCAGAGAATCTGATGTTCTTTTTGTTACAGTACCTCTTACTAATGAGACTAAAGGGATAATTAACTATGAGACTCTTAAAAAGATGAAATCCACAGCATACATAATTAACGTAAGTAGAGGAGGAATTGTGGTTGAGGACGATCTAGTGAAGGCTTTAAAGGAAGGAATAATTGCTGGTGCTGCTCTCGATGTTTTTGAGAAAGAACCGTTATCAAAAGATAATCCATTGACAGAATTAGAAAATGTACTTCTATCACCACATTATGCAGGAACATCTCTTGAGGCTATAGAGGAGGCATCTTATTTGGCTGCAAAAAACGTGGTGGATTTTTACTTAGGAAAGGTGCCTCGCGGAATTATAAACCCTGAAGCTTTAAAGCGATAAATCACTCATTTCCAAAGATTTTATTTCTTCTTCTGTCACACTTACTAAACCCTCCTCAACGATTTTAAAGTAGGCTTTAATATTTTCTGGTCTAGATCTATGTTTTTTAAGGATTGCTAAACGATATCCGGGGAATGGCAGTCTTCTAAGTTCTATTATAGCCCTAGCCATATGACTTAGGACCTTTCCTCCCAGAGTTAAAAGCTCAATACTGCTTTCTGTACTAAGATCCGTATATACCTGGTTTGTAATTAGAACTGCTGTCTCATATTTTTCCGCGTTGTTTTGCAGGAAATTAAAAATTGGATATGAATTTCTTAGTATTGCCTGTGGAGATCTTCCGTATCCCATCTCGATTCTATACAACATCCCATAGGAATCTATGATTAAGACCCTAGGTTTTTGTGAGTTTTTTAAAACTTTAAATGACTCGGCAAGCTGTGCTCTAAGGTTTCCTATACTGTGTGTTTTTAGAATTAACATTCTTTCTAAACCTTCCTTTGAAACGTTTTTAAAAATTTGTCCAATCCTTTCGGGAGATACTCCCTCAGAATCTATAAACACACAAGTACCTCCCTGCAAAACTGCTGATCGTGAAAGAACTAGAGCAAGGTTTGTTTTACCTGAACCGCCATCTCCATATATTTCTGTTATTACTCCTACCTCAATACCTCCTCCAAGCATTTTGTCAATAGATTCTACACCAAACGGAATCTTCTCAATAGAGATCCCACTTTTGAGATTATTTTCCACGTCTTTTGATATTTGATTAAACCTCTCAGAATCTCCAGCGTTCATCATATTTCAGATACCCCAGGTCTCATCATTGAGGAGTTTATAGAAAGAACCTCAAACAGGATTAATTACACCAAGAATAATAAATTGATCAAGACGTATATCATTCTTTACTTCTTGCTATTTTTAATAAAGACTTCAAAGGAAAGACATTATAAACTCATACCACGATACTCTTTTAAATAGCTTCCTCTTTTAGAGTAAAGCATTTTAGACTTTTCTGTTGGTGGAGAAAATGAAAGGAGTAAAAGTAGAATTTAAGGAGGTACCCCCAATTAAGGTGATAAGCATCAGAAAAGTAGTCTCCAAGGATCAGATATTAAATCTTCTAGACGATCTCCTCTGTTGGGCGTTTGAAAAGATAGTAGGTGTTGGAGATCCGCATTTTGTAATAATTCATGAGGATTATGGTAATACTGCAGACGTTGAAGCATGCATCCCCTTAGTTGACGAAGAAGTGCCTGAAGAAGATGAAAATGTTAAAATAAAGGAAATACCAAAATCCAACGTTGCATTTGTGGTTCACAGAGGGGGATATGCTCTTTTAGAGGAAAAAATAAATTGGTTATTTGGATGGTTAGAAAAGAACAAAATTAGATTTAAAAAGTCTTATAGAATAGTCTACGTTGTAGATTATTTTGATACGAAAGATAAGAGCAAATATGTGACAGAAATCCAAGTTCCAATAGAAGAAGAGATAGATAAGTTAAATAAGATACAACAATAATTATTTTTAAATTGGCGGGTGATGAGGGAGGTGATCTCTGAGCATTTTAATGCAATGATGAGTCCGGCAGAGTCTGACTCTTATAACTTTTTAGAGAGGGAAAATAAATATGGAGGATATTGACGGTACAAATTCTAGGGCTGTAGATTTAATATTAGAGGAATTAAAGCTACTTGATACGAAAAACGTCGTAAAACGATTTCGTGATTCCTTTATTAAAAGAAGGATACTTCTCCGAGCCGTAGAGGTAGGTATGGATTTAGAGGAATATTATGATTACTTTCAAAGGAATAGGATGAAAGAGTATCAAAAAATTTTAGAGCTCTTGCTAGTCAGTGTTACTGAATTTTTTAGAGACAAAGATGTTTTTGAAGGCATTGAGAAGTATATTGCTCCTCAGGTCCTCCAAAATTCGGATGAAAAATTAAAAATTTGGAGCGCAGGTTGTGCCACAGGAGAAGAGCCATATTCCGTGGCAATGATATTTTATGAACGGATGAAAATCCTAGGAACATCGCCTACTGAGCCAATAATAATTGCTTCTGATATAAATCAAGAAGCATTAAGAGTTGCCAGAATTGCAATATATCCAAAAGATTCCCTTAAAAAGGTCCCTGCAATTTATATGAAATATTTTGATCCAATTGGAAGCGAGTATATGAGAGTAAACTATGAAATTCGCAAGTTGGTAGAGTTTAAAAAAGAAGATATTTTTACAGTTGGATATCCAAAAGAATATTTTGATATTGTACTTCTAAGGAATGTGCTTATATACTTTTCAAAAGAAAGTCAAGTACATTTACTTAAAAAGATATACGAACTATTAAAACGGGATGGATATCTTGTGTTGGGTAAAACAGAGGCAGTTCCAATGGAACTTCGAGATTCGTTCGATTATTTTAAAAAGGACCTCGGACTGCGCCTAAGAATTTATGTAAAAAAGGAAAAATAAACATAAATGGTGGCAACTGTGTTGGGGGGCAACAAAAACAAAAAGAGCAAGACAATATCAGATCCCTTATATGGATCTATTGAAGTCTCAGAAGAAGCTTTAAGGATTATAGATACCAAAGAGTTTCAAAGGCTTAGACACATAAAACAGCTAGGGACAGTATATTTGGTTTATCCTGGTGCTAATCATACCAGATTTGAGCATTCATTGGGAGCATACTATTTAGCTCTTGAGATTACAAAAAAGCTTGAAATAGAAAATTATAAAGAAGAACTAACAATGGCGGCCCTACTTCATGATGTCGGGCACGGACCATTCTCTCA
Organism: uncultured Thermoplasmata archaeon; assembly: GCA_965552035.1. GTDB lineage: Archaea > Thermoplasmatota > B47-G6 > B47-G6 > B47-G6 > B47-G6. Next base: position 7,437 of record CBEVQP010000007.1, read on the forward strand.
TCTATTAGAGGAAGTCCCTGGCATTCCATGGAGGCATGAAAAGGAAAGCATAAACATAATAAAAAAGAGCAAAATCTCAGACATCCTAAACGATGAGGGAATAGATGTTTCAAGGGTTTGCGAGTACATTCTCGGAAAAGGAAATCTTGGAGCGTTTATTTCAGGAGATCTTGATGTGGATAGGATGGATTACATCCTTAGAGACTCGCACTATACTGGAATAGGAGTCACATACGATTTTCATAGGATAGTAAACACGATGAAAATCACGGGAAGCAACATCGTAATAGAAGAAAAGGGAATAATAGCCGTTGAGGGTTTTTTAATTGCGAGACATGTAATGTATTCCAGGGTGTACCTACACCATACTACGCGCTCTTCAGAAGGAATGTTGAAAAAGGCAATTTTACATTTAATTAAGGAAGGTTATGTCACAGTTGAGGATCTTGTTGGGTATGACGACATACATTTCTGGAAAATTCTTCGAGAAGGTACTAAGTTTTCCAAATTTATTGCAGAAAGACTTTTTACTAGAAATCTTTATAAAAGAGCTATAGAGCTTAAGTGGAAAGAAGTACCAAAAGAATTAAGGGATGAAATTTTAAGCAGCAGAAACGCTATAGCGAATATTGAAAAGGAAATTTCGGAAGAAGCAGGAGTTGAGGAGGAGTACATAATCGTAGATGCATCACCTCTTCATACAGGCAAAAAGATCGGGGTAAAAATTCTTCTAAAAGATGGCACAATAGTGTCTTTCGAAGATGTCTCTAGGCTCGTAAGTAGTCTTAAGGAAGCTCAACTCGATCATTGGAGGTTTTGGATCTTCACACCTAAGGAGATGGTAGATAATGTGGGAAGAGCTGCCAGAAGGGTATTGGGACTTTGTTGACAAGGAATTGGAGGAAGCAAAAAAGCTAGTTTCAAGATATTTTCCTGTAGCATCTGCTTATAGGATGAACAGACACATGGTGTTGGAATTAGAGCCATACGTCCACCTAAGGTATGAAGATCCTAAAATTATAGATGAAAAATTTAACACAATATACAAAGAAGCTATGAGAATCTTTGGAAGTAGGTATATTCCTGTGATGACAGAAGATAGGGGGCGGGGCAAAATATTATTGCTCTATCATCCTAAATTACAGAAAAAAAGGAGAGGAATTTCCATAAACATTGCTTTATTAATCGCTACGATAATAACTACAACTCTCGCAGGCGCTATGAATTGGATTAGCTATTATTACTCTACAATAGGTCGTGAAATTACTACGCTTGCGGAGTTTTATATAGAAGCCCTTAGACCGGAGAACATCATTAATGGTTTGATATATTTTGCTTTACCTCTCTTGGCCATTATAGGAATTCACGAGATGGGGCATTATTTAGCATCAAAACGCTTAGGTCTTGATGTAACTCTTCCTTATTTTATCCCTATACCTCCTCTTGGAGGACTCTCGTTAGGGACTCTAGGAGCGTTTATCAACGTTAGGGAGCCCCTTAAGACAAAGAAAGAGCTCGTTATAGTAGGTGCAGCTGGGCCTATATGTGGGTTTGTAGTGGCAATAGTAGTATCTGTTATTGGTCTTTATTTGATGAAGATTCATCCGGTATATATCCCACCAAAAGAAGAATCTGTGGTTTATTTGGTTCCATCGTTAGTTATGCAGGTTCTTATTAGATCAATAAATATTCCAGATAACGTAGTAATCCACCCTCTTGCGTTTGCTGGATGGGTAGGAATATTGGTCACAGGTCTTAATCTTCTTCCAATCGGACAACTTGATGGAGGACATGTTTTAAGAGCACTTCTTGGAAAATACCAACGATATGCTGCATACGCGACACTAATGATAATGGTGTTTTTCTCAATCTATTATCCCACGTGGTTGATATTCATTATGCTTATAGTCCTTCTTGGCGGCGTTACTCATCCTCCTCCGTTAAACGACATAGTTCCATTGGACATAAAGTCTAAAATAATAGGTATAATTGCAGTAATCCTTCTAATATTGTGCTTCGTACCTGTTCCTATTATGGTTTCACCGTCCTAAAAATTAGAGTACGCGCACAAACTTTTGAAAAGGCAGTCATCATAAAGGAATTGAAACAAGCCTATTTACCCTAATTCCGTTTATATAGACATCTCTTATACCTTCTTTCATATCAAAAGCTTCTTCTTCCCATATTACTATGTCTGCATCCTTTCCAGCTTTAATAGAACCTACTTTGTTGTCTATTCCTAAAGCCTTAGCGGAGTTAATAGAAAATATTGTTGTAGCCTCTTTTTCATTTAGATCATATCGAATAGCTAAGGCGGGAGTAAGTTGTAGGAGTTTTATGTCTATTATTGGATGGAAAGTAGATAACGATACGCAGATACCTTCTTTGTACATTCTAACTACGTTGTTAAAGTTCCACCTATCTAGGTAAAGCGGATCTGAGATCCAAAACGGACCATATACTACAGGAACTTTCATTTCACGGAGATAGGAGGCAAGTTTTATAGCCTCAACACCTCCTACGATTGTAATTTTGTCAATAATTTTAAGCTCTTCAGCTAGATTTAAAGCAGCCTCAATGGCTTCTGATGAGTTGGCAACAACAAAAATTCTATTTGCAGATATAAAAATAGACTTAAACTTTGTAGAATCTCTATAAAGAGCCCTTATTTTACTAATTATGTACATTCTTATGTCGCTTTCATAATATTCATCGGGGCCTTCGAGATAAATCTCTATGATCTTATTTTTGTACGTACTACCCTTGAGAGTCTGAGAAACCAGAGTTTTAGCGACGAGTCCTGTAGCAAGTCTTAAAACTTTGTTTGTGGGCGAGGTATAAATAGTTGTAACTCCAAATTCTCTTGCATCTCTGATTGCAGGATCAGAATAATTGATACCATCAAAGGCATTTATTTCGGGATCTAAAATTACTTTTGAAAAGTCAATTGCTGTCTCATTTTCTAGAAATCTTCTAGAAAAACCTACGTGGGAATATGGTTCTATGAATCCAGGGGTTGCTGTGGAATGCGAAAAATCAACGTAAGGACCCTCCCAGTCGTAAGAAATCTTCTCAATTTTGCCTTTATTGACGACTATGAATGCGTTTTTATAAATTTCTCCTGTAGGATTTATTATCTTTCCAACAAATATGGCGTATCTGAAAGGATTTGTTATCATCGCTAAAATATATTGGTCAGTCCAATAAAAACGTTATTGTTTTAAAACAATCAATTACCAAACTAATTTTTTGAGCGTATATTGACAATAGAGGCCCATTTTCATCGAAAAATAATATAACCTTACTAAAAATTGGAAAACACATTACTCACGTTTAAATATACATTTTCAATGGAATGATAAAAAAGAAATAACTAATTTTTCATTATTACAGTTGGATCGAATAACTTGAGGTGACAGCTCCATGAACAAGAACATGCTGTTTATCGGCGTTATCTTGGCTGTTCTGTTAGGGAGCATTTTTGCTGGCTGTGTAGGTGGGGGAGAAGAAGCTAAAGGAATAACTTTGGTTATCCTTACGAGACACGACACTACGATCCAATACAAAGTTAAAAAAGCATTCTTGGAGAGCGAGATTGCAAAACAATATAACATTGTAGATTTGAAGTTTAAATACGCAGTTGCTAGTCAATGGAAGACGTTTATTGATGCAGGAGGAGCAGATGTTGCGTGGGGCGGAGGACCGACACTTTTTGACGAATTGTATGTGGAAGGATATCTACAACCCTTAGATATGCCAGAGCTATTGAATTATATTGACGAACACATACCAAAGACCTTTGCAGGAATGCCAACCATACGTACCGATGAGAGTGGGAATATTTATTGGGTAGGCGCCGCGTTATCGTCATTTGGTTTTACAATTAATAATGACCAGTTACAATTTGCTGGCCTTCCAAAACCAACAAAGTGGGAAGATCTAGCCTCTGAGACATTTGCTGCAGATCCGCCACAAGTAGGCACTGCAGATCCAACGAGATCTACAAGCAATACTAGAATTTTCCAAATAATTCTCCAAACATTTGGTTGGGAAGAAGGTTGGAGGGTTCTAACATTACTTGCTGCAAATGCGAGAATCTATGATGCAAGTGATGCTGTACGTGAGGCTGTAATCAGAGGAGATATTGCAGTAGGTACTACAATTGATTTTTATGGCTATATAGCCATGCAGCTTAACCCTGCCTGTGAGTATATCGTGCCTAGCGGGGAGTCTATAGTAAATGCAGATCCAATTGCACTAGTAAAGAACAGTCCACACAAAGAAGCTGCCCAGGCATTTATACTGTGGGTATTATCACCAGATGGTCAAAAGATCTGGCTTGACGAGAACATTAACAGAATGCCAATCAATGCGGAGGTATTTAACACACCTGAAGGACAGCAAAGACAAGATCTAAAAGAGAAATATGACTCTCTAAAGGATATTCAGGGTATAAACTTTAATGACACATTAGCTCTTGCAACTGAGGCTGCAATGCAATACTACTTCAAAGCAACACTTGTAGATGCTCATGATTTACTCCATCAAGCTTGGATTATGCTCGTAAATGCAAAGAAGGAGGGTAAGATTACTGAGGACGAATTTGAGCAACTGAAGAATCAGTTAACATCACTTCTTACATTCACAGATCCAGATACGAGTGAGACAGTAACTTTCACTTTGGAGTATGCCATGAATAACAACGATAAGATAAAGTTAAATCCCGACGCATATATGAGTGTGTGGAGACAAGCAGCAATGTCTAAATACCAGAGCATCATAGATTACTTAAGCAACTTGTAAAATTATCGAAAATCCTTTGAATTGCAGAAGCATGTCAAGGGGTCTCGATAATGGAAATAACGGTAAGAAATAAGAGCATAAAAAAGGCATTTGAAAGAATTTTTGGTATTCCTTATTTCGATATTTTTTCAATTATTTCTTATGTAATCCCTCTCTCTTACATTATATTTTTCCTTATTCTTCCTGTTTTAGAGATGTTAATAGTGGGGTTTAGGTATGAAGGTCATTTTTCATTACATTGGTTTAAGACAATATTTACAGATTCATATTATATAAACCTGAATCCGCAGGGAACGTTTTACACCGCGACGGATAAGTATATTTTAGTTACTGGAGTGAATTTTGGCGTAATTATTAATTCTCTCCTTGTTGCGGCTTCAGTGACTGCTATAACCACTGTTATTGGAGTATCATTCGCCTATATCATGTATAGATACTCATTTCCCGGTAAGAATGTATTTAGAATTTTATTGTTCATACCTCTTTTAGTAACGCCATTTGTTAATGCTTATGTGGTAAGCTTCATGTTTAACCCACGCATAGGCCCCTTCAATTATTTGTTGCATGATATCTTAGGAATACTCCCCAAACCTCTTTGGATTGACGGCCTCGTAGGAGTAGTTGTAGCACAATCAATCGCTTATTATCCTATAGTCTACTTGAACGCATACGCGAGCTTTGTAAATATAGACCCAAGTTTAGAAGAACAAGCTGAAAACCTTGGAAGTAAAGGGTTTAAACTATTCAGAACGGTTACATTGCCTTTGGCCTTACCAGGGATTGCGGCCGGAGCCACTTTAGTATTTATATTCTCACTAGAGGATTTAGGAGCTCCTATAGTTTTTCAAGCATCTTTGGGTAAATATTTGATTTCGTATGAAATTTACTCTGCTATTACTCAAGAAACTGGGTATGTATCTCCAGAGAAAGCAGCATTGTCTATAATTCTTTTAGCAATATCCCTCACAGCTTTCTTCCTTATCAGAAAGTACGTAGGTCTCAAACAGTATGCGATGATGAGTAAAGGAGGACGCTGGTACGTCCGAACTTTTAAGCCAAAATGGTGGCAATATTTGATTATCTACGTAGTCATGTTGCCTGTGCTTTTGTTCACAATATTTCCTCAGGCTGGAGTATTCATGTTAGCATTTTCTGAGAGTTGGTCGAGAACTCCATATCCTCAAGGATTTACGTTTGCACATATTGCTGAAATCGTTACAAACCCAGATGTAAAACTGTATATCACGAACAGTATAGTATATTCAATTTCGGCCGTAATTCTCATTGTTGTTATATCAATACTCTCTTCGTATGCTGCTAATAGATTTAGAGGGGTATTGGCTCCCGTAATTGAAGCCCTTACAGTACTGCCTCTAGCAATTCCTGGAGTTGTCATAGCTATGAGTTACTTTTATTTCTTCTCGAGCTTATTCCCCTTAGACTCATCTCTCAATCCTATATCCGTGAATTTTAATCCGGGACCTTTACTAATACTCGCGTATAGTATTAGACGTATGCCATTTACGGCACGTTCGATTTATGCAGGAATTCAACAGGTTCATGTGTCACTAGAAGAGTCTGCTATGAATCTTGGTGCATCAAGATGGAAAGCTGTGACAAAAGTTTTAGTGCCCCTAATTGCGATGAATGTTATTGGAGGATCATTACTAAGTTTCGTCTATGCGATGAGTGAGACGAGTGTAAGTATTACCATAGGAGCACTTGAAATGACTAAGGCACCAATAACTGCATTTATGAAGGAGCTAATAGTATCTGCTGCAGCATCTGTACATCTTGCAGCTGCTATGGGAGTATTTCTGATCGTGATCCAAATAACTGCTATAGTTGTGTCTAACGTCATAACAAAACAAAGATACGCCTTTATAGGACTCACGTAAGGTGCATGATTATGGTAAACGTAAAAATTGAGAACGTTGTTAAGCGTTTCGGGGAAGTAACTGCATTAAAGGGAGTATCTTTAGAGATAAGACACGGGGAATTGTTTACTCTATTGGGTCCTTCAGGATGTGGTAAAACTACCCTCCTTCGCATAATATCAGGCCTAGAATACCCGGATGAAGGAAGAGTGTACTTTGATGACCAGGATGTAACAGATCTCAAAACATACGAACGTGGAGCAGTTCTAGTTTTTCAAAATTATGCTCTATGGCCCCATATGACAGTGTTTGAGAACATAGCTTATGGATTGAAAATAAGGAAGATCCCAAAGGAAGAGATTAAAAAGAGAGTAAAAGAGGTGCTTGAGTTAGTGCGTCTCTCTGGTTATGAAGATAGATACCCAACGCAACTTTCTGGAGGTCAACAGCAGAGAGTTGCTTTAGCTAGAGCTCTGGCGGTAAATCCTAAAATCTTGCTTCTGGATGAGCCTTTAAGCAACCTAGATGCAAAACTTCGTGTGGAAATGAGGAGCGAAATAAAGAGAATACAAAGAGAGCTTGATATAACGGTCGTTTATGTCACTCACGACCAAGAAGAGGCTATGGCCTTATCAGACAGGATTGCCGTCATGAATATAGGAGTTGTTGAACAGGTTGGAAGCCCTATAGAAGTATATCAAAAGCCAAGGACAAAATTTGTCGCAGACTTTATGGGTCGTAATAATATTGTCCCAGCGAAGATTGTTGATGTAGTGGATGGAAAAGCATCAGTAAATGTTTTTGGACAAATAGTCTCTAACATACCATATATGGAAGAAGGATCCGGGAATATTTACTTTGTAATTAGACCTGAAAAGATCTCTCTGGAACCATTTGAAGGAGCACAAAAGTTAAGAGGCGTTGTGGATCTCGTGGAATACTATGGATTCTTCGTAGAAATAATTCTTAGACTAAACGGACATATGTTTTTCGTGCGGATTCCTGAGCTTAAAAAGCGAGTATCACCAGAAGACGAGATAGAAATTTACTTTGATCCAAACGATGTATTATTAATTAAGGAATAAGAGTGAACACTTGCAGGATGATGAGGGTGGCCGCTACTGATTGATGAGGAGCTGCTGGTTTTCTGACTGCCTTTCATTATAATTTTTGGTGAGAAACTTGAAGAAATACGCAACGCTTTTGTCAGGTGGGAAAGACTCAGTATACTCCACCTATCTTGCAATGAAGTCAGGATTAAACGTAGTTTATGCCATAACAGTAGTTCCTAGACGTAATGATTCGTATATGTTTCATTATCCAAACGCAGAAATGGGAGAAGTCGTAGCTAGAGCAATCGGACTTAAACCTATTAAAAAGCAAGTTTCAGGAGTAAAAGAAAAAGAAGTGGACGAACTTATGGAAATAATTTCTATGCTAGATATAGACGGCCTCGTAATTGGAACTATAGCTTCAAAATATCAAAAAGAACGTGTAGACAGGATTTCTAATAAACTAGGCCTAGAAGTTTATGCTCCTCTCTGGGAAATGAATCCTGAAGAATATATGAGTTCTCTCCTTAGAGATGGATTTAAAGTTATGATTATAGGCGTTTATGCTATGGGAATTGAGCATTTATTAGGAAAAATTATTGACGAAAATGTTTTAGAGGAACTTAGGGGGACACATCAAAGATATAAAGTTCATTTGGCTGGAGAGGGTGGAGAATTTGAGACACTAGTTTTAGATGGTCCAATTTTTAAAAAGAAAATAGTGTTAAGGGAATACGAAGTTCGTAAAGGACTTTATAGGGGAGAAATTGTGATTAAGGATTACGTATTAGTAAATAAGAAATCTACGTCGTAATTTTACAAAACTATTGCCAAGAAGCCTTGCTATCAATGGCGGGAGAATATCAAGTTATTCAATATAGCGTAATGAGATTTCATAGAAATTTCTAAGAATATCCTTTCCATATTCAGTATGAGTAACTTCAGGATGAAATTGTACGCCAAAAATGGGCAATTTTTTGTGTCTCATAGACTCAATCAGACATATCTCAGAGGTAGCTGTTAGCACGAAATTCTCAGGAATAGTTTTTACCTCATCCATATGTGAGGCCCAGGCCCTTATTTTCGATGGAATTCCTCTAAATAATAAATCATTTTCGAGGATTTTTATTTCAGTTATTCCGTACTCTGCTTTGGCACCTCTTGATACTTTAGCTCCAAAGTATTTGCCAATAATCTGATGTCCAAGACAAATGCCTAGAATTGGTATTTCATTATTAATTGCATATTCCAAAAATAATTCGGAGTTGCCAGAGTTTTCAATATAAGGGCCTCCACTAAGTACAAAACCCACGGTTTTGCGCTCTTTTAAGTCACTTGGCAATAAGTTGTTGGGAATAATTTTTGATAAAACACCTAACTCCCTAAAACTTCTCCAAATTCTATGAACATATTGTCCTCCGTTATCTATTATGAAGATTGTCCTACGCATTCTGCTCTCCTCACTCAAATTCAATTGTGGCAGGAGGTTTATTTGTAATATCGTATAATACTCGCCCAACTTCTCTTATTTCGGAAGTAATCCTAGTAGAAATTTTTTCTAACAATTCCCAAGGAAGTCGCGAGAAGTTAGCAGTCATGCCATCAATAGAGTCCACAATTCTTACAGCAATAGTCCATTCATAAGCTCTTTGATCCCCCCTCACACCTACGGTTTTTACTGGAATTAAAACTGCAAAGGCTTGCCAGACGTCGATTTCAGCTTTGTGAATTTCTTCTTCTATTATTTTTGTGGCCTTTCTTACTATTTCCACTTTTTCTGGAGTAACTTCTCCAAGAACTCTTACAGCAAGACCTGGTCCTGGTATAGGTCTCTTTTTAATTAAATATTCCGGAAGATTTAGATACCTAGCTATTTCTCTAACTTCGTCTTTGTAAAGGTCTTTTAGGGGTTCGACAATTTTAAGTTTTACGTTTTTAGGAAGACCCCCAACATTATGGTGACTTTTGATTCTTCCTCGGCTTTCTATCCAGTCTGGAGCTATGGTTCCTTGGATAAGATATGAGGCATTTACCTCTTCAGCAGCTTTTTCGAATATTTCTACAAATTTTTTTCCAATTATTTTTCTTTTATCTTCTGGGTCTGTAATTCCTCTTAGGGCCTCGAAAAATTCGTTAGAGGCGTCAATGATTTTAATTTGAATGTTTAATTTCCTAAATAATTTTTCAACTCTTTCTTTTTCCCCATATGGGAGGAGACCTGTGTCAACGAAAATAGGAATAACACGGTCTCCTATAGCCATTTTGGAAAGAACAGTGGCTACAGTACTATCTATCCCTCCCGAAACAGCAGAAACAGCATTTCCTTCGGGTATTGCCGTTTTTATCTGTCTTACTATTTCATCTATGAGTTCTACAATACTCATGATTGATAAAATACTATTAAAATATAAGATATTTTCTATTAATTTTTTACACAAATTAGTAAATAAAATGTGTTAAATACTTGCAATGAGCTTCTTTGCATCTAGAATAAAGACAGTTTTACCATCCAAATCCGCAACACCGCTTACATACTCATTTGCTATACTGGAAAGTTTTACAGAACTATCAATAACTCTACTCTCAAGCCTAAAAACTCCTACAACCTTATCTACCTTTCCAATCATGCCCTCTCCTACGCTCTCTATTATTATGTAGTAATCTCCTTCGGTGCTCTCACCTGCAAGGAGCAGTCCCAAGTCAATAACAGGATATAAAGTGTCATTTATTTTGTAGAGCCCTACTACATATGGTTTGGATGAGCGAAATTCTTCTACCTTTATTTTAAAAAGCACTCTTTTTGCAAATTTTACTTCGACAGCATAAAGGGCATCGCGTATATTAAAACAAAGGACACTCATTGATATCACCTTACTCCTTATATGTGAGGAAATAAGCAAATTATCATCGGAGGAGTATGTTGTTATTTTTCTAAAGGAACTAGTGCTTTATTTACTTAAAAACCTTTATTTAGATATGTTCAAAATTTTTATTATTCTTGGGAAAGACGAACTCTGTATTCCGAGTGAAGAATATGGGAAGAAAAGGTACTCGTTTATTAGATTTAGTCCTTATGAAAGAAGAGCTAAAAAGCGAATTATCACAATATTATGATCTAAAGAAAATAAGACATAACGAACATGCCAAAAGACCCCCAATATTTTGCGGTATGACGATTCATCCGGGATATGGATGTTCTTTGGGATGTGTATACTGCTATGTTTATGATATGGGTATGAAAGAAGTTAAAGTTGGTGAATTAAGTGGTGAAGAATTAGTTCTAGCATTATGTTCGAATCCATACTTTTTACCTAAAGAAACTTTAATTGCTGTCGGATCCATCACAGAACCATTTTTAAGGGAATTAGAGGGAAAAACCTATGAATACATTGAAGCAATATCCAGCTACTTAAAGAATCCTATCCAAATATCTACGAAAAAATGCCCAAGCTTTCCAGAGAGATTAAAGAGAGCAGATGAGAATATAAGTTTTCTTATGAGCTTTTCATCATTTTATGGCGAACTAGAGCCTAAAAGCCCAGTACGCAATAGAATAAAATGTCTAAAAATGCTAAAACATATTGGAATAAAAACATACGCGTTTATTAGGCCAATAATTCCGGGAATTACAGAAAAAAGTATATGTGAACTTCTATTGGAGGTTAAGAATACAGATGCTAGAGGCATTGTTTTGGGATCTTTAAGGATAACCCCTAGAATTTTAGAAGCTCTTTCGCATTTTGTTAACAAAGAAGAAATTCTAAAAAGGGTTACAAGGAAATTTAAGGGAAGAGATGACCAAGTACCTATAAAAACTGAGGATATTAAAGCAGAAATTCGTCAAGTAGCGATAAAAATAGGATTGAGAGTATTTCCTTCGGCATGTGCCGCAAATATAGACGCGCACAGCATGGGTTGTAACCTTTGCAAGAATGGTCCTTGTGGTAAGTTTACACTCAAGCATGAGGAAAATGTGTATGAATTTTTTGAGTATAGGAAATTAAGGGCTGATATTGTCGATTTTTCTAGAGATAAGATTGTTATTGCGTCGAATAAAAAATTAAAGAGAGAAGATAAAATCATTTTAGAAACATACTTCAAAGTACCTGTGATATTATTATCTAGAAATTTCTAAAGGAAAAAATCGTACACAAAATGTGTAAAATGAAAAGATTCCCATTTTTGTGATTTTTCGTTTTTAGAAATTTCTAGAATTAATACAAAAATTT